>NZ_WANY01000066.1:0-11613 GCF_015521575.1 Ferroglobus sp. | reverse complement strand
CCTTACGATGACCTTCAGCTCTTCCGGAATCTGATCTCCATCGAAAAAGAACACGTAGGCAATGCCTGCCTCTCTGCCCTTAAATGCAGACACAACCACCCTAACCTTCCCGGGCTTTCTCAGCTCCATCACCTCTCCAATCTTTCCGGGCATCGAGAGAGATATCACCGAGGATAAATCTGATTCGAAGGAGAAGGTCAGGCTCCTCTCGTCACCCTTCGCATAAGCCTGCATTTCGCCAAAATGCCTTAAAATCCCTTCCACTCCTCCCAGAACATTGGATAATGGCACAACTATCACTCCTCTGGAGTAGGAAGGTTCATAAAAGGATGCGACACCTTCATTCACCCTATACACCCATCCCTCCGGCAGATAGAACCTGATGCCATGAACCCTGTCCACGATTTCCTGATAGCCCTCAGGCTTTGGTACTGGCTTCTCAGCTTCAGGCTTCGACGGCGATTTTGATGATTCTGGAATCTTTCCTTCGTCTATTTTTCCTTTTGCACTACCTCCACCCATATCAGGCTGGGAGCAACCCGTCAATATGCAGAAGAGTAGCAGAGCCAACACCAGCCTGATCCGCATACCCCCAATTCAACCCAAAATTTTTTAAACGTTTCTGAGTTTAACAGTTGAACACAATAACAAATTACAGCTTCAAAATGAACTCCGCCAGCTCACCAATGGATTTGGTGAGTGGATCGTCCCTGAACTTCTCAACAAAAAATGGAATATCCATACTCGCTTCACAGCTGCAGTGAATTCTGACAGCAATCCTTAGAGGTATGTCAATTTCCCTTCCATCATCCCTGTTTATTATTCCGTAAACCGGTTTTAACAGGTTTCCTATAATCTTCAGAACTCTCCTTGTCCCATCCACGTCATCCTATCAGGTCTTAAAACCAGAAACACAACATCGCTCAGAATCAGCGAATTTACGCTGAAATAACTCAAATCCGGGTGCGTATCAAGAATAACGTAATTAAAATCCTCTATCTTCTGCTTTAGAATCATGAGCCTTTCTAGTGTTCTCATCTCCATCCTGTCGTCTTTTCTGAGCTCTCTTCTGATGTCTTCCACATCTGGCGATGCCAGGATGGCATGGAGATTTTCTGAAACCCTTACAATGCAATCCTCCAGATCCCTGTTCCGATAGAGAAGGTCATTAAGATAAAATTCCGAGCTAAAAAAGGAGTACAAGCTTAGAGTCACCAGATCTAAGTCTACAATGCAGACCTTATTCTTCTCTGAGAGTAGATACGCAAGGTTCAGGGCGATGAATGTCTTTCCAGTTCCTCCTTTGAAGGAGTGTAGGCTCAAAACTTTCATCTAACACCTCCCCAGCTTAGACGCTCTTTTCGTATACTCCTCCACAGATAGCATAGGCCCCTTTACAACCCCAATAGATACGGCGGCGAAGAGTAGCAGAATTAAAGCTACAGACTCAAAATCGGAAGGATTCAAACCGTATTAGAGAATAATTTTATAGCCAATCAGAATGGAAGTGATTATTGCAAAAACTCTAATGGCATAGTACCTCCCTTTTGCACAATATAAGCTGAGACCCACCCATATAACCATGGAGAATACATCTAAAAATCCGTAGGATGACTGAATTAAGTAAGCTGAAAGTAGCATATTTCTGTTGAATAAAACGTAAGAGAACGCCAACAAAACCAAACCCGAAATTGATATAACTTTTCTTCCGAATTTATCGTACAAATACCCTACCAAGAGAATTACGATAATATAAAAGAGGACGTGGATACTTATGCCTGATTCCCTGAATGCTGGTTCCATAACAGCATACATAAAGCCTCCAAGAACAAGCAAATTTGTTTCTTTGTTCGAGGAAATAAGCAATGAATCAATTAGAATTTACTACCACATAATTAAGAAAGTCGTAAAACATCCTGAAAGGAAGAAAAGAAGATTAATAGCAATAGACGAAACCAAACTAAAGCTGGAAAACAAACACATCTTCGTTTGGAATGCGATAGATGTGGATACGAAAGAGCACTCAGCTATATGGGCATTCTGAAGGTAGAAGTCCCTTCCACGCTTACGCTTTCCTTAAGGAGATGCTGAAATTATTGTGAAAATAAGCCGGAGGCTGTTGTTGATAGAGGATTCTGGTATAAATTGGGCTCTGAAGAGAATGGGATTGAAGTATAAGCATGAAACGTTCGGTGAGCAAAATACAGTAGAAGGATACCTCTCTCTGCTTGAGGAAAGAATAAAGAAGTTCCAGAATAGATTTCCGTTTGGTATGTCCTTTAATTCCGTACAGAGCTGATTGGAGAGCTTTATGGCCTTCTATAATTATTGGGGGGTGTTAATTTTGCCAGCAACATTTCCTATTCTGGGACTTTGTCAAAAAGAAAAAATCCCTCCAAGCAGCTGAAGGAGCGTAAACACTTCTCATTCGGAAGTCTCCGTTAATTCTTTTAGGAGTAGTCACAGTTCTCCTCTCTCAACGACTTTCGGGTCGATCTTCCCTTGATGGAAAGCCGTGCCAATTATAACGCCGTAAACGCCCATTTCCTTAACTCTATCCAGATCTTCTGGCTTTAAACCCCCTCCGGTAATTACTCTGTGACTCAAGATGTCAAGAGCTTTTTCCAGAAGTGAAAAGTCGAAGGAATACGTTCCGACGGAGTGAATAGGAAGAACTATCACAGCTTTCAGCTTTAGGCTGTTCAAATATTCGAGAAGGTCTTCAACACTTCCAAAGCTTTTGGATGCATCAAGCAACCTCTCCTTAACGTCAACGCTTACTATGCAAGATTCAAAACCCTCAAGCTTCCTCACATCGAAAGTTTCCGTAGCGAAAATCGGAGTAAAGCTGTGATTCAAAGCCTCCTCGACGCTTTTAAAACCTCCGTCGACGATAAGCTCCACGCTCCTTCCAATCTCATCTATAACCGCCAGATTGCTTCCTTTTCCTTCGATTCTATCCAAATCGGCGACGTAAGCTCTCTTAACTTTCAGCTCTTTGAAAAACTCTCTTAAATTGCTACTTTTTACAACCTTACTTACCTTTTCGATCGGTACGTACTCCTCCCTTTTTCCGCTTTTACCCCATACAACTAAGCTGTCCATCACATCCACAGCCAAGTACACTTTCATGCATCGAAATATTTGGTAACAAATAAATACCCTTTTTCCGAGCTTTTTGTGATGAAAGTCCTCGTGTCACCAATGAGTTTGGAAGAAGCCATCGAATGCATAAAGGGTGGAGCAGATATAATAGATGTAAAAAATCCAGCTGAAGGTTCTCTTGGTGCGAATTTTCCCCACGTGATAAAGGAGGTTTCGGAGCTCGTAAAAAAGAACGGGAAGGAAGTCAGCGCGACGATAGGAGACATGGAATTCAAGCCGGGAACGGCAAGCTTAGCAGCTTTAGGAGCCGCTTTTTCTGGTGCTGACTACGTTAAAGTTGGTCTTTACGGAGTGAGAAGCGAGAGGGAAGTTTACGAGATGATGAAAGAGGTTGTTAGAGCTGTCAAAGATTTCGACGAAGGCAAGAAAGTTGTTGCAGCAGCCTACGGGGATTACACGAGAATAAGATCGGTTTCGCCTTTCGATATTCCCGAAGCGTCCTACAAAGCTGGAGCAGACGGAATAATGGTGGACACAGCTATAAAAGATGGAAAGGATATTTTCAGCTTTATGAAGTTCGAAGAACTCGAAAGGTTTATCGAGGAGGCTCACAAAAGGGGAATGTTCTGCGCCATAGCCGGCTCGTTAAAGTGGGAGCATATCGAGATTCTGAAGAAACTAAATCCGGACATAATCGGTGTAAGAACGATGGTTTGCGAGAGCGGAAGAAATTCGTCGATAAAAGCCGAACTTGTCGAAAAACTTACGCAAGCTCTAAGATAGAACAAAGCTCCCTCAGCTTTTGTTCTCCTTCTCTTGTGCCTTTAGCTATCAATATATCTCCTGAGAAGATTCGAGTTGAGGCAGTAGGTCGGGTGATCCATCTATTACCCCTTTTTATAGCAACCACGTGCATTCCGGTTTTGGTTTCTACCCTCGTCTCTCCAAGAGTTTTTCCAGCCAGCTCGGAGTTTTCTTTAACCTCAAGCATTGCTATCACCTCATCAGACTCCTCCATAGCTGTTTTGAAAATCGGATGAATCTCCTGCTTTTTGAGAACTATCTGAGCTATTCCCTTCGCAGCGTCAGCTATAAGCTCAGAGGAATAAGCTATCTCAAGGAGCGCTATCAACGTCTTCATATCCTCACTCTTTCTCATGTGTCTCCCGCTTTCGACAACCCACCTTTGAAGCTCGTACTTCAGCTCATCTATCTGATTCTCAAGGAAGGCGACTTCGTGAGCGACCTCTTCGTTGTAGTATATGACCGACGAGTAGCCAAGATCCACCGAAAGCTCCGATAGATTTTTCATGTCTATGAGAATGCTAACGGCAATTTTCAAGTCTTCGAGCTCAATTTCCGGCTTTCTGAACTCGCCAATCTCCCTGCACTCTACAATCTTGAAAAATTCCGGAACTCCGCTTATGTCCCCCCTCGCAAAAAGAACATCTCCTTTGTAAACTTTCGTGTCCCTTTTCGGATCAAATATCCACTCGAATCCTCTCTTTATCGCTATAACCCTCATCCCGGTTCTCGTGTGAAGTCTAACCTCTCCAAGGGTTTTTCCGTTAAGCTCGGAATCCTCCGAAACCGTAGCTCTGACTATAGTTTCCTCCGAGTGTAGGAGTATCTGATCAACAACTTCTTCGGAAAGTTTGAAACCCTTAAGGACGAGCGTGGCTATGTCCCCAGCCGCTTCACTGATTTTGTGGGCTGAGTGAGCAATTTGGAGGATAGAAGAAACCATTTCAGCATCCTGAATTCTCCTTGCAGAGAGAATGGAAGCTATTCTCAACTGATTCAAAAGCTCGTTAACTTCTTCTTCAAGTTCAAGAACCTCCTCCGCTATATCCTCATTATCGAAGAGAACTGCGGAATATGCAAGATCCACCATCAGCTCCGTCGTATCTCTTATTTCCACAATCAGATCTTTGACCGTACGAGGCATTTACTTATTGCTTTTCCGAGAAAATATTTAAGGATTTTGTTTACAGATTTCTACGAAGTTCTCTATCAGCTTCAAACCGACCTTCCCACTCTTTTCCGGATGAAACTGGACTCCTATGAAGTTGTTTTTGGCGACAGCCGAAGGAAACTCTATTCCGTAGTCTGTCGTGGCTATAACTCCTTCTTCAGCTCTGAAGTAGTAGGAGTGAACGAAGTAGAAGTAGCGATCTTTTATTCCCTCGAATATCTCGTGATCGCTATTCCTCACGATATTCCATCCCATGTGGGGAATTTTGCCAACGCTTTCAGGAAACTTCACAACTCTGCCTCTGATTATCTTCAGTCCTTCATTTATTCCCCCCTCTTCGCTAACTTCGGCGAAAAGCTGCATTCCCAAGCATATTCCGAGAACGGGGATTTTTGCGTTCACAATTACGTATTTTAGATCGGCTAAATTTTTTATTGCCGCCGGAAAAGCTCCAACCCCCGGAAGAATTATTCCGTCCGCTGCACTTATTTCTTCGGCATTTCTCGTCACAACAGCTCTGTCAAATTTTTCCACGGCTTTCTTTATACTCTTGAGATTCCCAACTCCGTAGTTAACTATGGCAATCACGGGGGATAATTTCCTAAAAAGTTAAAAAACATTATTCTCGGGGATACATTAGGCAGTAAAATTTTTCGTTAGATGTTGTCATTTCCGACTCTACTCTCACCGAATTTCAACGCTATTGTCAAGAGAACTAAAGCCAGAGCAAGATACGTCGCCACTTCCCATATCTCGAAAACGCTTCCAACGGAAATCCTCGTTATCACTCCGGCGAAGGAGTGCTTGCTCGCAAAAGAAATTGCAATAACGCCAGCAGCAATCAGGGAAAAGAAGAGCTGGCTTCTCTCCCTATCTTTAAAAATCAGTGATGTGAGTAAAGCGAAAGAGATGAAAATAAGATAGACAGAGAATGCCACGAGCGAAAACAGTGGTATGTTTGCTATCTCTATTCCGTTCAGATGTAGAAGAAGAAGCCATACGGCACTCAAAATCGTGGAAACGAGAAAAGCTGAAAAAATTTTGTAGAGGAGAATTTTCCTCTTGCTCATTGGTGCTACCATGAGGATCTCAAAGCTTCTGCTCTCGAATTCTTCAGTTGTGGAGTCTATGAGCAATCCAGAGGCTACTATTGCTGTTGTTATGACAAGAAGGGGTATCAAAGCCACGTAAATGAATTTAAACGCTACCGAGTAGTTTTTGTAGTAGTCCACCTTTTTTTCTGAAAAAACCCTTAGCTTCACGACTTCAATTCCGTTCATCTCTCTCAGCTTAAGTTCGTAAAGCTCAAGTTTCTCTTTTATGTAACTTGCGGCGATGAAAGTCGCTATCTCGTCTTTTGGCAAGTAGACAGTGACGAAGTTGTGGGAAGATGCGTTCTCCTTGGGGAGATAAACTATCGCATCTATATTTCCCAGTTTGAAATCTCGTAAAGCATCTTCAAGATCGGCGTAGTTTTTCCCCTTGATTACGGATTTCAAAATCGGACAGTCTCCAACAACGCCGATTTTTGCCTTGGAAAATTGAACGTATTGGGGAGAAGAGAGGAAAATCAGACCGTAGGTTACGAGGGAGGCAAAGGAAGCTGTAAATATTAGAAAGAAGATCAGGCTAACTATTGTTTTCTCCCTCACGAGCAGCCTGAGATCTTTCATTATCAGCTCCTTCATAGCGTCACCACCGCATTGTATGCGAAGTGAAAAGCGAAGGCTACGAAGAGAGCTACTTTAAATCCAAGCTTGCGGGTGAAGTAGAAGGAAAGAGAGGAGAGCAAATGAGCAAAGAGCGGTAAAAGCAGGAAAGATCCAAGAAGAAGCTCCCCATACTTCGAAAGTACGCTCCATAACAGTAAGAATTTTTCGAAAGAGAAGAACGAGATTGGAAGGATTATTGCAGTTGTTAACTTTGGATTGGACTCTATTGCGCTGCACTTTAAAATCTCCTCGAAAAGAGCGAAGAAAGCTAAGAGGAAAAGAATCGGATAGAGGAAAGTGGTTGCTATGAACAGCAAGAAGAACTCGATTATCAACGCAGCTGAAACAAGGGAAATTCCTGCGAATGCCACACCAATCGGGTTTCTTGTAAGTCCTTTGAGGGAATTTATGAACTTCTTACCAATGCTTGAGTAGGAGTAAGTTATTTCAGGAGACAAGGCGTTCGAACTCAGAATGAAGAGAAAAGCTGTGAGGATCAAAATTGGCAGCATGGAAAATAGGGTGTCGACCAAACTTACGCTTTCTTCGAAACTCTTCAAAAAGTACGTGATTGGGGAAATTTCGCTTAAAGGCAATCCTGTGAAAATCGCCGGAAGGAATAGGTAGGAAGTGACGAAGAGGTTGGAGGTTAGAAGAAGAAAAGTGGCTTCTCTGTAACTCCTTGAGGAGAGGGAAAGAAAAGTCTGCAAAACGAACATGAAAACTATGACTGGAAATACGAAAAGAACTGCGTTAACTCTAAAAATGGCTGAAAGGAGGAGTAAGATAAAGAGCGAAAAAATCAAGTAAGGCAGGAGGATTTCGATGAGAATTCTGTGCTTGCTTTTCGGCAAAGTTAGAAGGATTTCTATCCTCCTATTTCTTATGTCTTCAAGAAGTGAGGATGTGTAAGCCTGCATAACGAAGTAAGCTGGAATTACGAAAATGAAACCTGTGACGATTTTGTCAATGAGGGATGGGGGCTTAAAGTTCTCCGGAGTGACAAAACCACTCTCCTTTTTCGTTATCACCCCAATTTCCGGCAGAATTTTCTTCTCTTCTTCCTTACTAATTTCCTCTATCTTCGGTGGAGGTGTCTCTATAACCCGCTCGATCCGCTCCTCTCGTTCTTTTTCTGTAGCTGGAGCTTTTCTTTCTAACGTTAGCGTGAGCTCCCTTTCGATATAAATCGGATAAACAAAAACAGGAAAAGCCCTAACTCCGTACTTTTCTTCGAGCATTTTCGTGTACTTCTCATCCAAATAATTCACGTAGTCATCCAAAGCTGCGATCGATTTCTCTTCTCCGGTGATGTAAACGTCGTAACCTACAATCTCAATGTCCGGATTTTCTCCTTCAACGAAAAGTGGACTTTCAACCTTTTCCGAAGATTTGTAAGTGTAGATGGCGTGAGAAGACTGAATGCCAAGATGGAAAGATGCGTAAAAGGAGATCATAGCGAAAATTATCGCAAAATAAATTGGCTTAGCGGAACCTTTTCTTCTGAGCTTCTTCAGCTCGAAGCTGGAAAGCATAGCTTATGCACGCAACGTTTTTATTAATTAGTTTTCCTCGATAGGTTGTGGAAGTTGTCGTTGAAAATCTTAGAAAAGTTTACGGTAGTGTAGTTGCCGTGGACAACTTGAGTTTTGAGGTTTCGAAGGGTGAAATTCTCGGAATTATAGGTGAGAACGGAGCAGGAAAAACCACAACACTCAAAATTTTGGCTGGGCTAATCGAGAAAACCTCTGGAGAGATTTACTACTTTGGAAAAAAACTGGAAGAGTGGGGAGTTGAGATAAAGAAGAAGATAGGGTTTTTGCCCGAGTTCGACGCTCTCTACGAAAACTTGTATCCCAAGGAGTACCTCAACCTTTTCGCTTCAATATACGGAGTAGGTAAAGAAAGAGTTGATTTCCTCCTTGATTTGTTTGAGCTTCCGAAAAACAGGATGATAGGAACCTTTTCCAAAGGAATGAAGCGAAAGTTGTCGATTTGCAGAACTTTAATTCACGATCCAGAGATACTAATCTACGACGAACCTATCTCAGGCTTAGACCCTTCAACTTCCCTCTCCGTTTCCGAAATGATCAGAAACATGAAAAATAAAGCTATAATTTTCTCCGCCCACAATCTGTACTACGTTGAAGCAACTTGCAGCAAAATTCTGATAATGAAAAGGGGAAAATCGATTTACTACGGAGATATTGGAGAGCTAAGGGATTTGATGAAGAGCTACAAGCTCAGATATTCCATGAACGGGGAAACTTTTGAAGAGACTTTCGAGAGTGTCGAGGATCTGAATAGGGAGATAAAGAAGATCATCGAAAGCGGGGGAAAAATAGAGGATATCGAAACCCTCGTTCCGAGGCTTGAAGAGATATACTTCAAGCTGACGAGTTAGAAAATCAGATCTTTCACATCCCAGAACAGCTTCGGATACTTTTTGAATACTTCGAGAACAAGCCTTTTCACGCTGAACTCCTCTATTTTCATCCCTTCAAGGCTTTTAGCAATCTTGTTGAAAGTTTCGTCGTCCATTTTCAGCAGCTTTTCTTGAATTTTCTTGTTTCTCTCAAGCTTTTTTCCAAAATCGTTTTTCCACCTCTCATCGTATTTTTTCAAAAATTTAGCCGAATAGTCCTCCTCAACCACCGCTTCGTATGCCGTAATTCCAGCGTAGTAGCCGGACTTCATAGCGTTAATTATTCCTCCTCCGGTAATTGGATCCGCAAATCTTGCTGCATCTCCAACGAGCATGACGTTGTCAGCTACAGCGCTTTTCAAACCTCCGTTAATAGGCACTCCTCCAACGACGACTTCAACTATTTCTCCCTCCGGGAACTTCTTCCTCACGAACTCGTCAAGGTATTCCTTAGCCTTCTTTTCCGCAATGCTCGGCATGACACCAATTCCTACGTTTGCCGCATCTTCTCCCTTCGGGAATAGCCAGATGTAGCCACCGGGAGCGAACTTCTTTCCCACCCAGAAGTACGTGACGTCGCTTTCGAATTCTATGTTCGTCATCAAGTACTGAACGCAGCTTTCGATTTCGCTGAGCTTTAAAGTTGTGTCAATTCCGCTCCACTTCCCGACTTTGCTCTCTATTCCGTCGGCTCCTATGACGATCTTTGTCGTTACCTCCTCTTCCCTTCCTAAACTCCTGATCTTCAACCTGACGATTCCGTTCTCCCTCTTCAAACCTACGGCTGATGTTTTCACTCTAACCTCGGCTCCAGCTTTTGATGCAAGTCTCGCCAGATGTCGGTCGAATATTTTTCTCTCAAGAACGTATCCCACTTCATTTCCGGCTTTCTCAGCCGAAAGCTCGATTTTTGTTTCATCAGGAGAAAATATCCAAGCTTTTTCAATTTCCGCAGCAATCCACCTTTTGTCCGGTTTCACGAATTTTTCGAGATCTTCCTTACTGACTCCCTCGGCACATCTAACCGGAACACCTATCTCCTGCCTTTTTTCTATGAGCAAGACGTCTAAACCTTTTTCAGCGGCTGTTTTTGCCGCTATACTGCCACCGGGCCCAGCTCCAACCACAACGACATCGTAATCCGTCATTCCACCACCTCTAAGGCACCCATCGGGCAAGTCTTTACGCAAGCCATGCATAAGGTGCACTTCTCCGGATAAATTTCAAGGTAAGTTTCCACAAGCTCGTTCGCATCAAATTTGCAGACAGAAACGCAAGCTCCACAGTAAGCGCATTTATACCTGTTGACGATGATTCGTTTCATGCTGGATGAAATGCATGGGACTAAATAACTTTATCTCTTCTTCGAGTAAAGCAGCAAAGTCATGATTTGAACGAACTGATGGATCATAACGTAGACTGCTAAATGATACTTGCCAGCGAGCGTTAGTACGGCTATAACAGTCGAGTTATTTTTTCCGGCGGTTAGAAATACGTAGGACAGATGATCTTCCCTCTTCATCCCAATTATCTTGGAGATCGTCTCAGCCAAGAGAAGTGTTGAGAGTAGGAAAGTTATCGAGATCGGTAGGACCGAAAAAACCTCAGCAAGATTAATTTCATGAGATTTCGTGAAAAATATCGTGAAAACAAGTCCATTTAGACTGATTTCAGTCAAATCCCTCCTTATCTTTTCGCTTGGCAGGTAAATTTTGCTCACGACCTTTCCGACAGTAATAGGAAGGAGAACCACTGCAAATATGCTCACGGCTATCTGACTTATCGGAATTTCGTAATTGGCTGCACCAGCTACGATAGTTAGGAGAAGAGGATATAGAGCGGCGCCTACTACAAAATTTATGCCCATTATTGCCGTAGAAACTTCCAAATTTCCCCCGGAAAGGAGAACATACGCTGCGTTCATACTCGGACAGGGAAATAAAATTGCGGCTGCTACGCTGAAAGCGATCTCACTTTCAAAAGATTTGACGAGGGTGAAAGCGAAAAGAGGACTCCAGATAAAATTTAGGAAGAGGGAAGATAAAAGAGGCTGTAACCTCAGCTCTCGAATTCTCCCGAACCTAAATCCTATCATAGCCGGGAAAATTGTAAAGAAAACGAGAACCGTTATTACTTCAGAGAGTAGTTTCTGATTTTCAACGGGAAATTCCGTAAGTCTTCCTATAAAAACTCCAAGAGCCGCTGAAAGGAATGCGAAGTAAATTTTGCTCACTCGTGATAGATTGGTAGATTTACTTATAGTGTTTACCTTTGAGCGACTTTTGTGTTGTCTTCCGGTGACATTTAAATGGCTTTGAACGAAATCGACTTAGACCCGTAAACTTTACCTTTCCAGAATATTATTCAATCATTTTGATGAAGCTCAAGGAAATAAT
>NZ_WANY01000065.1:0-2635 GCF_015521575.1 Ferroglobus sp. | reverse complement strand
GTACCAGTGCGAAGTTTGTAATAGCGTTGTTGAGTACATTCCTGAAAAGGAAATAGAGATAAAGGCGATAATAAGCAAAGGAGGAGAGTCAGAGGTAGGTAAGCTAAAAGCTAAAGAGGGAGAACTTCTTGAGAAGGGAGAGGAAGTCGTGATAGAAGTTGAAGACGGTTTTAGGGTGGGTGAGATTACCTCCCTTGAACTTGAAAATGGGAAGAGAAGCGAGGTGGCGAGAGCTGAAAAGGTCAAGACAATCTGGCTTAGGGATGTTGGGGAGGTTTTCGTAAAGTTTTCGTTGCATAAAGGACCGGTGACAACTCCATACATAATAAACTCTCCCGGAGAGACTGAGTTCATGGTTGGGGAAGTCCTCAACATCGAAAAGGGAAGATACAAGATAACGAGGATGAAACTTCTTGATGGAAGGTTGTTGAAAAAACCCGGGCAGAGAGCTAAGGCTAAGGAGATAAAGAGGATATATGCCATATACCTCAGATAAACCCGTAAGGCTTAGGGATTTCATTAGAGTTGGAAACCTTTACTTCTCCGTCGTCGGGTATAGAAATGCGGAGAGCGTGAAAGCTCTTTTGAGGTACGCTCCAGACGAAAACGGAGATAGGGAAAAGGACGGAGTGAAGTACAAAAAATTGAGCTATGAAGAAGCGATAAATGTAGGGAAAAGGTGGTTTAGCGAAAGCGAAGGGATCTTCAGGGTTCCGAGGGAGGAGATAGACGAAGTTTTCAAGCCGGAAGAAAAGCTGGAGGAGGTTATGGACAGCGAGGTAAAAAAAGTTGTCGAATTCTTCGAGGGAATTCCAAGAGAAGAGATGGGAGTCACCGGAAGCAGACTTATAGGATTGAAAAAGGAAGGGGAAAGCGATGTAGATTTTGTCGTCTATGGAAAGTACTGGTTTATTGCGAGAGAAAAAATCAGGAAGGGTATTGAATCGGGAAAGCTTGATGAACCTGATGAGGAGACGTGGGAGAGAATCTACAAAAAAAGAAATCCTCCCCTAACGTATGAAGCGTTTTTAGCTCACGAGAGAAGAAAGTTTCATAGAGCCTTTGTAGGATCTACTTACTTCGACTTACTTTACGTTAGAGGATACGAGGAACTTGAAAGAGGTTTTCCGGAGAAGATTGGAAGAAAAATTTCGTTTAGAAAAATAAGGGCGAGGGTTGTTGAGGATAGATTCGCCTTCGATTACCCCTCCGTTTATTTCGTCGAACACGAAGAGATTGAGGCTGTGGTGAGCTTTACTCACACCTTTGCTGGGCAAGTATTCAGAGGAGAGGTTTTAGAGGCTGCCGGGTGGGTTGAAGAGATAGATGGTGCAAAGTACCTCATAGCCGGCTCTAAGAGGGAGGTTAAAGACGAATACATAGTTTCGCTAACCCTAATGGAAAAAGAAGGGATTAGGGACTTTCTGATCTCTTAACGAGGTATATCGTTGCTGAAACTCTGAAAATTGAGAGAAGCGTGAGGAAGATTAGCAACTCTTTGAGAAATCCGAGGAGGCAGAATACCATTGCTGCAAAAATTCTCTCGTCTCTCTTACCGGGAACCTTGTTGAGAAGTCTTATTTTATCGAATGGACTTCTTTTGAATTCTGCTTTGTACTTCTCGGTGGAGTAGCTGACCATTGTTGTTGTAAATGCAGCGAGCATTCCCCAGAGGAACTCCCCGGAAACGACAGCTATGGCAAAGATGAAGAGGAAATCAACTATTCTATCGAGAATCGAATCTATATACCCTCCAAATGCGCTTTGCTTCATCGACGCTCTCGCTAGCTCCCCATCGACTCCATCAAGAATCGAACTTATCTGGTAGACTATTCCTCCTATTAAGGGGCTGAAAAGAGCTGTCAATGCTGAAAGAATGCCGATGAAGAAGGAGAAGATCGTTGCGGTCATGGGCTCTATTCTGTTCACGAGCTTGGAGCTAATCCAAGTGGAGATTTTCCTGTTGAAGTACCTTGAAACAAATCCGTCTCCAGTTTTCTTAACGCTCTCCTTGACTATAAGTCTGTTAGCTGCCTTTAATTCCTCCTCCGTGTCTACGTCCATCCAGAAGAGACCGTCCAGATAGCTTACTGGTATTCGAGAAGATTTCATGACGTCACATAAAGAAAGTTCTTCGGAAGGGAGATTCGTTAAGGAGATGTCGTTCTTTCTCAAAACGAAGAAGCCCGTATCGACACCGTCGAAGCTCGCTAAGTTTTTCCCGCAATCCACAAGTTTCTCTCCGTCTACTTTCACCTTCGTAGCTTCATTCACATCAACGTACTTCGGATTTCTGTCAACAACAAGTCCTCGCAGTTTTACCGCTCTCTCAACGAACTCTTGAGAGTAAACATGATCAGCCATCGTCAAAATGAATTCTCCGTCAACGTGATCCAAAGCTAAAAGAAAAGAGTACCCGTTGCCTTTCTCTGGATACTCGTTTCTGATAACTTTCTTTTTTACGTCAAGCTTTTTCACGAAATCTTCAACTTCCTTCATGTGAACGACAAAGATAAACTCGTCCACGTAATTTTTGAGGAGATTGACCGTTCTTCTGATTATTTCGGTTCCACCAACTTTCAAAATTGGTTTTGGCTTTCCTTTCATTCTCGTGGCTTTTCCTGCAGCTAAGATT
>NZ_WANY01000064.1:0-4808 GCF_015521575.1 Ferroglobus sp. | reverse complement strand
GGGTTTACGCGTATGAGCTTAGAGGCTACTACTATCTTTCAATCCTCTTTTCATCGAGCTTATAGGAAACCGTTTTTCTTGGGATATAGTAGTCTCTCCTTTCAATCCTCTTTTCATCGAGATTGCATTCGTCGCAGTTGATCACATGATCCAAGTACTGCCCTTTCAATCCTCTTTTCATCGAGTTTACCTACCCCCACACCAAAGAGCACTGTTAAAGCAAGTAACTTTCAATCCTCTTTTCATCGAGCTCAAAATCACCCGCTTCTGTTCCCTTGTTCTCGCCTGCTCTTTCAATCCTCTTTTCATCGAGTTAAGTTTGGTTCAGAAGCCGAAGCCGAAACCAACGGAAACTTTCAATCCTCTTTTCATCGAGTAAAACTCCCAAATCCGAGTTGGTTGAACAAGCTGCTGAAGAAGAAACTTTCAATCCTCTTTTCATCGAGCTGGAGGTGGTTTTGTGAATTTGATCGAGTGTGTGTATTGCCTTTCAATCCTCTTTTCATCGAGGGAAATAAAAGAACATCCAGAGACTGGAAAGCCGGGGTTATCTTTCAATCCTCTTTTCATCGAGTTTAAGAATTTGAGTAAGAGAATATTGAGGGCGTTTTTAGACTTTCAATCCTCTTTTCATCGAGGAATGAAGTTGAAGGAGCTCGGGATTAGCGATTCAGTAATCTTTCAATCCTCTTTTCATCGAGTCGCAAAGTTTGCAGCGTGGTTCCTCTGGAGCTTTCTCCACTTTCAATCCTCTTTTCATCGAGGGTTTACTCTAACAAAATTTACGTCGAATGGAGGTATATAACGCTTTCTTTCAACAACACCCCCTCGAACATCAAAACTACAGCGAAACTATTAAAAACGAAATCCAGACTGTTCGAGAAAAAATTTATAAAGTTCAGCAACTCTTGAAAGTTAACAGCGTTAAAAGTTCGGAATGTTCGAGTAGTCCAAGAATTTTGGAAGATTATTCGTTCAAAGCTTTCCGATATTCTCTCCTTTGCTTCTTCTCCACTCGGAAGTTAAGCTTGAGAATGCTTGGCAAGATGAAATTTTTTATCCTGAAGGCGAAGTTTCTGTCATGGAAATTCCAAAGAGTCATCCAAGGTACCTTTCGCTTACGACAAGAGAAAAGCTCGTGAAGGGTGTTAGAGAAGGGTTGGCTGTATTAGAGGGCTTGATCGCCCACGGTAGAGGAGAAGCTTTTGACTACATCCTCGGAGAGAAATCTCACGATTTCGCTTTGGAGGCTGAAAGAGCTGCAGTTGCATTGATGAAATTGGCTGAACATCCGGTAATTTCTGTTAACGGTAATGCAGCAAGTCTCGTTGCAGAAGAGCTTGTTGAGTTGTCCAAAACCCTTAACGCTCCCCTTGAGGTGAATATTTTCCATTACTCTAAAGAGAGGGTTGAAAAAATAGCGAAAAAGCTTGAGGAGTTTGGTGGCACAGTCTATTATAGGGGAGACGCAGTTTTGGAAGGAATCGACCACGCAAGGAGGATCGTCGATAGTAGAGGAATTTTGAAGGCTGATGTCGTACTCGTCCCCCTCGAAGATGGAGATAGATGTGAAATCTTAAAGAAACATGGAAAGAAAGTTATAGCGATCGATCTAAATCCCCTTTCGAGAACTGCAAGAATGGCAGACATAACTATCGTCAACAACATAACAAGAGCAATTCCAGAAATGATTAAATTCGCTAAAGAAATAACCAAGGAGGAAGCCAAGGAAGTTCTCAGAAACTACGATAACAAAACAGTATTAAAGAGGGCGATAGAAGCCATAAGAGAGCATCTGACAAAAATGGCGGAGGATGTAATGAATGCTTGAAAAAGTTCTTGAGGAGGTAAAGCAGATAATTGAGAAGGTTAAGAGAGAAGGGGACAAGGCACTTTACGAATTAACCGAAAAATTCGATAAGGTAAAACTCGACTACATAAAAGTTCCCAAGGAAAAAATCGACGAAGCTTACGAAAAGGTTAGCGACGATCTAATAGATGCTCTTGAAATGGCAAAAGAGAACATCGAAAAGTTTCACCAAGCAACATCTCCAGAAAGCATAAGGGTCGATTACGGAGACGCGATTCTCGGAAAAATCTACGTTCCAATTGAGAAAGCCGGACTGTACATACCTGGAGGGAGAGCGAGCTATCCTTCAACAGCTTTAATGACAGCGATCCCAGCAAAAATTGCTGGAGTCGATAAGGTCGTCGCTTGTACTCCTCCGGTAAAAGATGGTGTGAATCCGCTAACCCTCGTGGCGTTAGATCTGGCTGACGTCGATGAGATCTACGCCGTTGGAGGTGCTCAGGCAATAGCTGCGATGGCTTACGGAACTGAAAGCGTCGAAAAAGTCGACAAAATCGTCGGTCCGGGCAACATATACGTTACCGCTGCAAAACTACTCGTGCAGAAGGATGTTGCGATAGACATGCCGGCTGGACCCTCGGAAATTTTAATTATAGCCGACGAAACCGCTAATTCCGACTTTATCGCCTACGACTGTGCTGCGCAGCTTGAACACGATCCTTTAGCCAAAGCTATCCTCGTGACGATTTCCGAGAGAATTGCCGAAGATGTTAAAAGGAAAGTTTCGGAGCTTGTTTCGCAGGGGGAGTTTAAGATAATTCTCGTGAAAGACCTCGACGAAGCTTTCGAAATTGCAAACAAAATTGCCCCGGAGCATTTAAGCGTATTTACGAAAAACGCCCTCAAAATGCTCGGAAAGGTTAGGAATGCCGGTAGCGTATTTCTCGGAGAGTATTCTCCAGTTGCAGCTGGAGATTACGCGAGTGGGACAAACCACGTCCTTCCAACCGGAGGTTACGCAAGAGTGTATTCTGGCTTGAGTACTGAAACTTTTATGAAGCACATAACATATCAGATGCTCTCGAAAGAGTGGCTTGAAAAGTACGGAGATGTTATTATCAAAATTGCAAAAGCAGAAGGTTTACCACTTCACGCAAAATCCGTGGAGGAGAGGTTGAAATGAGAAAATTCACCTCAGAAATAGGCGAAGAAGATTTCGGAAAGAAAGTGACGTTATACGGTTGGGTTCACGAAGTAAGAGATCTCGGAGGACTTGTTTTCGTAATTCTTAGAGACAGAGAGGGGTTCGCTCAGATTACGCTACCGAAGAAAAAGGTTAAGCAAGAAGTTTTCGAGAAGGCGAAGAACGTTAGAAGGGAGAGCGTAGTGAAAGTTGTTGGAGAGGTAAAGGAAGAAAAAAGAGCTCCAAACGGTTTTGAAATAATTCCAGAAGAGTTTGAAGTGTTGAACGAAGCTGACGCACCGCTACCTCTTGACGTGACTGAAAAGGTTCCAGCCGAACTCGACACAAGGCTCGACCATAGATTTTTGGATTTAAGGAAGCACAGAATTTTCGCAATATTCAAGGTTAGAAGCGAGATTCTGAACGCTACAAGAGAGTTCTTTCACGAAAGGGGATTCATAGAAGTCAACACGCCAAAAATAGTTTCAACAGCCACGGAGGGGGGAACTGAACTTTTCCCAATCACATACTTTGAGAGAGAAGCTTTTCTCAACCAGAGTCCCCAGCTTTACAAGCAAACCCTGATGGCTGCCGGCTTCGACAGAGTTTTCGAGATCGGACCGATATTCAGAGCGGAAGAACACAACACCGTCCGACACCTCAACGAGGCTACTTCAATAGATATAGAGGTAAGTTTCACCGACCACAACGGTGTGATGAAGTATTTGGAGGAGTTAATAGTTTACATTCACGAGAGAATCGTTGAGAATTGCGAAAAATATCTGAGGTGGATAAACGTTGAGGTCGAGGTTCCAGAGAAGCCATTCGAAAGAATAACCTACGACGAAGCCCTTGAGATCGTTTCAAAGAAGGAGGAAATTCCGTGGGGAGAGGACTTCTCAACTCCAGCGTTAAAAATTCTCGCCGAATACATGCAAGGATACTACTTCATAACCGACTGGCCGACGGAAAGCAAGCCGTTTTATGCGATGCCCTACGAAGACAGGAAAGAAATCTGCAAGAGCTTTGACTTGATGAAAGGATGGTTAGAGTTGGCAAGCGGTGCCCAAAGAATTCACAAGTACGACCTACTCGTTGAAAGAATAAAAGCCCAAGGACTCGATCCCGACAGCTTCGGCTTCTATTTAGAAGCTTTCCGATACGGAATGCCGCCGCACGCCGGCTGGGGTCTTGGTGTAGAAAGACTACTGATGGCGATGCTCGATTTAAAGAACATAAGAGAGGCTGTTCTCTTCCCAAGAGATCGACAAAGACTCGTGCCTTGAAAAAGTCTGCGTGCTTTCAAATTTTTCTTTTGGATCGGAAAATTCGCACATTAACAAAAAGATGCAACTTCTCAGAAATTGAATTCAAAGTTTTGCAAAATAGGTTACTCGACCAAAAACTTCCGATCAATTTTGCAAGTTAAAAATTCTCCAGTTAACTTTTTGAAAGACGGAGCGCTTGCTTTCCACTGCAGAAAAGTATATTAAGTTAGTACGAGCATTATAATTTCGAAATGTCGGAAAAAGATATTCTGATTGAAAGGCTTGAAAGAAAACTCGCTGAAAAGGAGAAAGAAATTCGCTCGTTAAAACAGGTGGTTGGAATGAATTACGAAAACTTCAAAGAAGAAATTCTTTCGGAAGTTAACGAAAAGTTGAAGGAGATTGAAGCCAAAATCGTCGAACTCAGCAAGACCGTCAAAACGCTAATGGATGAAGTACTTTATCTGAAAGCAGAGATTTCTCCGAAAAAAGAGGATTTGGCTGAAGATTTTGTTGAAGGGAAAGAGGAAGAGAAAAGGGACGACAT
>NZ_WANY01000063.1:0-2377 GCF_015521575.1 Ferroglobus sp. | reverse complement strand
TTCTGATACTAAGTCCGCATACCGACGATGGAGAACTTGGTTGTGGGGGAAGTATAGCTAAATTCGTTGAAGATGAAATAGAGGTATACTACGCAGCGTTATCCTCTTGCGAGAGATCAGTTCCGGAAAATTACCCAAAAAATATCCTTAAAAAGGAAGTTTTAGAGGCGACTGAAATTCTTGGGATAAGTAAAGAGAACGTCCTTCTTTACGACTTTGAAGTTAGAAAATTTCCCACTTTCCGACAGGAGATTCTCGACTCTCTGATTAAAATCAGGAGGGAAATTTCTCCTGATGTTGTTTTCACACCTTCCTCCTACGACACGCATCAGGATCACAAGGTCACGAGAGAGGAAACGCTAAGAGCTTTCAAAGGGTGCACGATTCTCGGATACGAGCAACCTTGGAATAATCTAACATTCGACACAACCGCCTTTATTCCCTTAGATAAAAGACATATCGAACGGAAAATTCGGGCTTTGATGAGGTATAAATCCCAGGCTGAAAGACCATACTTTGACGGAAAATTTATCGAAAGCTTGGCAAAAACCCGTGGTGTGCAGATAAATGCTGAATATGCAGAAGTGTTTGAGGTCATCAGGTGGATAATAAGATGAAATTTTCAAGTGAGAAAGGGATCGTTGCTCTGGCAGCTCTAATTGTAGGTGCATCAATAGAGCTTGCCTATGGAACAGCTTATCTTGGAGCTGTCTTTCTTTTAATGTCGCTGGTGATTATCTTCCTCTTAGCCAAAAACTCTGAAAAGGAAATTCCTGAAGTAAGGAGATCCTGGTTTTTGATAGTTGTAGGAGGAGGAACGATCGCTCTTGACCTAATCGCCAACAGCTTCCTTGAATCTGAAATTCAGACTTTTGACACGATGGTAATCCTTTTCGGAATCTCTCTCATGTCCTACGGATCCGGCAGCAAATACTCGGAAATCGGAAGGTTTGGTGTATACTTTACTCTAATATTTCTCACGCTCTTTGCCCTTCTTTTCATGCTTCCGGCGAGAGTCAGCATGTATATTCCGTATCTCTACGGACATTACGCCGTTGCAGTTCCTGTAGTAAAATTACTCGAAAGCGTTGGAGTTGGTGTGAGAATTTCAGACTTTAGAATTATAGAAGTTTTAGGGGAAAATCACGCATTTCTGAGGATAGACCTTGCATGCTTTGGTTGGTATTCTCTGCTCCTTGTTACGAGTATGGTTTTGTCTTATAACATCGCTTTTCGATGGAAGGATTGGAGAAATGTTGCAAAAGTGCTCATCGTTTTATCCGTTGCAGTTTACTTAGCCAACTTGCTCAGAGTTGCAACGTTGGTTTATCTTACCTACAGCTTCGGCTCCGAATTCATGCTGAAAATTCACCCCCATCTTGGCTGGATATTTTTCATGCTGGTTCTCCTTCCACTCTCATATGTATTTCTGAAGATGAGGTGAAGAGTTTGAGGATAGCTTTGGGAGTTGTCCATCCGAAACATGTGCATATATTCAGATACTTCGCAAGAGAGATGGTTAAAAGGGGACATGAAATCTCGGTTTTGGCTGTGAATAAGGGGGAGACATCTTATCTACTTGAAAAATACTACGAAAATTATGAAATACTTGGAGAAAGTGGAAATACGATCTATTCAAAGTTGCTGAAACTCGCTAAATTTGAAAGGAGCGCATTGAAAATCTTAAGAAAAATAAAACCCGATGTCGTTATGGGCAGACCGATACCCCACATGGTTCACGCTAATGCCGTTGTTGGCGGAGATTACGTAATACTTGAAGACACGGAGATAGCGAGGAAGTTACACATGATAACGGTTCCCTTTTCCAAATACGTCGTTACCCCTAAAAGCTTCTTGGGAGATTTTGGAGATAAGCACATTAGATTTAACAGCTTTTTCGAGTTGGCCTATCTTCACCCAAACAATTTTGAGGCTAATAAGACTGTTTACGACTATTTGGACTTCTCAAAAAATGAGAGGTTTGTCGTTTTCAGAACGATCTCGTGGAACGCGTACCATGACAGAGGACTTAAAGGTTTGGAGGATTACAAAAAAGCGATTAAAACCATCGAAGATCTTGCAAACGTTGTTGTGCTAAGCGAGAATAAAAACGGAGGGAATGTCAAAATACCTCCCGAACTTGCGCATTCTTTATTGTACTATGCCGATCTTTACGTCGGCGAAGGTGCTACGATGGCGGTGGAAGCTGCTCTCCTCGGAACACCGTCGATTCACGTGGAATCCACATCTTCTGGAATCGCCACGGGCTTGATGTCTGGAAATCTGCTTGAGCTAAGAAACAAATACAACCTCCTTGAGTTTTACGCGAACCAGAAGAATGCTGTTGAGAGGGCGATAGAGATTCTTGAGGATAAGA
>NZ_WANY01000062.1:0-3027 GCF_015521575.1 Ferroglobus sp. | reverse complement strand
CTACATAAGGAAGATCAACGGAGTGTGTCCTTTTCAATACAGGAACCTTTGCATAATTCAGGAGAAGAAGCCGCTATCCTGCAAGCTGTTTCCCTTTTCGATTTACGAAAGGGGAGAGGATGATGCTCTATTCATCTATAAGGGGGAGGAGTATTACGTTTACGTGGACACTTTCTGCAAGAATTTGAAGCTTGGGAAGCCGAGTAGGGAATTTATCAACGCGATAGTAGAGGCGATAAAAATTTATAAAGGAGAAAAAACGACTCCAGAGCTTATAACTTCAAGAAGAGCCCTTGGTACTTTCTTCTCTTAGCACCCTCCTCAGTATCTTTCCTACGGCACTCTTTGGAAGTTCGTCTCTGAATTCGATTATTTTCGGAACCTTGTATGCTGCAAGCCTTTCTCTGCAGAACTGCTCTATCTCCTTCTCAGTAACTTTCCCCTTATACTCGGGTTTGAGGACTATGAACGCTTTTACTGTTTCGCCTCTGTATTTGTCTGGAACGCCAACAACTGCAGCTTCCAAAACTGCAGGGTGCTCGTAGAGAACCTCTTCAACCTCCCTCGGATAAATGTTGTATCCTCCGGCGATTATCACGTCCTTCTTCCTGTCCACTATGTAGAAGTATCCGTCTTCGTCCATTTTCGCCATATCTCCAGTTAGAAGCCATCCGTTCACGAGGGCTTTGGCAGTTTCCTCCTCCATTTTGTAGTAGCCCTTCATCACCTGAGGTCCCTTTATCGCGAGCTCTCCCACCTCTCCAATCGGCAAAATTCTTCCCTCGTCATCTACAATAACCGCATAGGTATCTGGGAACGGTAAGCCTATGCTTCCTTCTTTGTTCATCCCGTAGATCGGATTCGCATGAGTTACTGGAGATGTCTCGCTCAAGCCGTATCCCTCAACGAGCTTTCCTCCAGTAAGCCTTTCGAACTCCCTTTTGACTTCAATCGGCAGCGGGGCTGAACCGCTTATGCAAGCTTTCACGCTCGAGAGATCTCTTTTCTCAACTCCGGGGAAGTTGTTTATAGCGTTGAAAAGAGTAGGAACTCCGCAGAATATCGTTATCTTGTGCTTTTCTATCGAATCGAGTATTCTTTTGATGTCTCTTGGGTCGGGAATCAGAACTATCTTCGCTCCCAGCGCAATGGGAGCGTTCATGCTTGTGGTCATTCCGTAAACGTGGAAGTATGGGAGAGCTCCCGCAAACACGTCTTTTTCGCTCAAATCCGGAAGCCATTCAAGTATTTGATAAACGTTAGCCACGAGGTTGAAATGGGTTAGCATAGCTGCCTTAGGTAAGCCGGTGGTTCCGCCAGTGTACTGAAAGACTGCCACATCTTCTTTCGGATCGACTTTCACCGCTTTTTCTATAGGTTCGCTCTTTGCAGCGTCTTTCCAAAAATCGAAATCTCCCTTTAATTCCACCTTTTCCTTCTTAAACTTGTAGAGAAAGTTCAAGGGGAACTTCAGGTAATCTTCCACTCTGCAAACAATTATCTTTTCAAGAATTCCTTCCTCCTTCAGCTTTTTCAGCTTTGGATAGACATTCTCTATGCAGAAGGCAACCTTCGCCTCGCTGTTCTCAGCTATATGCCTAACTTCCCTTTCGGTGTAAAGGGGGTTGCACTGGACAACTGTACCACCGGCTTTCAGCACTCCGAAGTAAGCTATGACGTAGTGAGGAGTGTTTGGCAAGTCGAGGATAACCCTATCTCCTTTTTTTACGCCGATATTTTTCAGGTAACCGGCTATCCTTTCTGATGCTTCCTTTAGCTGTCGATAAGTTATCTCCTTGCCTATGAAGTCTAACGCAACCTTATCTGGGAATTTTTCGGCTGAGTTATTAAGAAGATCGTAAAGCGGTATTTCCGGATACTCAAGATTTGGTCTAACACCTTTATCGTAATGCTTTATCCAAATTCTGTTTATTTCCTCCTCGCTAATTTCCGTTATCAGTTTTCCTTCAACCCCAAGCATATTTGAAGATTCATTTACACCGTTATAAATATTTCCATGATTAATTCATAAAATTGTCATGATTTATTCCAAGACCGGGGTTTGACTTTAAAAAGTTTTCTGAGGAGTTGCTGGAAGTAGTTAAGTGTAAACTCAGAATAATCAAAGTATAAGCTGTGCAGTCTCAATCTGGAAGTTAATTGAAGAGATGTAGTCTAAGAAGGTCTTTCTAAGGAACAGAAAGGGATTTGAATTAAAGATTCTCAGCCTTACTCTACTTTTACGGTCTGTTTTTAAGGAAAGCGAGCAAATTTGATTCTTTGTTCGATTAAATCAGTTACGAACCCATAAGAATCTACTACCACAGAATTAAGAAAGTCGTAAAACATCCTGAAAGGAGGAGAAGAAGGCTAAATTGCGATAGACGGAAACTAAAGTTAGAGAGCAGATCATCATCTGGAGTGCGATAGATGTCGATTCTAAAGAATGTCTGTTCGTCTGGGCATCTGAGGGTAGAGGAAGCTTTGAAGCCTACGCTTTCCTTAAAGAAGTTCTCAAATACTACGAAAATAAGCTGGAGGTTGTTGTTGATAGAGGATTCTGGTACAAATGGGCTCTGAAAAGAATGGGATTGAAGTGTAAGTATGAGACATTTGGTGAGCGAAATGCAGTAGAAGGGTTCTTTTCTCTGCTGAAGGGAAGAACAAAGAAGTTCTGGAATAGATTTCCCTTCAACAGTTCCTTCGATTCCGTTCAGAGTTGGTTGGAAAGCTTTGTGGGATTGTACAATCTGGAGAGGTGGCTAATTTGTCTTTATTTTGATAAGCCTAGTCATAATTGCGATAACTCCTCCTGCAACTGGTTATGAACTATCAATTTATGATGCGTATCCTTGGTATTTCTGGCTCATTATCATTGCTAGCATTGCTTGCGGTACCTTTATCTTAATATATCAGGCCTTTTCCGAGGAAAAATCAAGGTTGTGGTTTGCTGGGTTAGTAATAATTCTTTTTGCCAACTCCATATTTCTGCTCCTACCTGAATTTAGAGGTTACGCCATTTATGGG
>NZ_WANY01000061.1:0-27103 GCF_015521575.1 Ferroglobus sp. | reverse complement strand
ATCGTACTCTTCCTCAAGTACTGGTAGAATTCCCTCCTCGACAACTCTTTTTCCTTCTTCAGTAAGAACGTAATCGAACCTGTCATTGTAGCCTTCTGGCATTGGCATTAAATTAACTTTTATCAACCTATTACTTTTAAGCTGACGAACGTTATCCTCGACACTGCTTGAAAAGGGACCCATATCAAGAATTATGAAGCTGTAATTAACCGGAAAACCTTCTTTTTGCAACTCTGAAACTACCTTTTGCAATCTCACTTTGCCACAAACTTCCCCGTTAAGTAGATGACAAGCAAGAAGAATTTCCCAACCTCTTGGCAACTCCTTTAATTCACTCATCTTTCAAAAAAGAGTTAATTTGGAAGTTTAAAAAAATTACTAAGTTTTGCACCAAAACCTTAGCGTGTTCTAAGACGACAACGAGTTCTAATTTTACGGAGTCTTCGAAAGATGCTCAAAAGCTTGGTAACGCTTCGATAATCTTTAAGTTTCCTAATCACTCTCTGAACAGTTGTGACGAACAGGAAGGACCTGAGAAAGAAGAGAGTGATTAGAATAAGGGAACTCGAAAGAAAAATAGAACGAATCGGAAATAGAATTGCAGAACTGGAAGAGAGGTCGGAAAGTGCTTTAGAGTTGGAAGAACTAAAGAGAGAGCTTGAGTATCTTAGGGAGGAATTGGAGGTAATCAAAAAGGGAGGAGTAGATGTAGAAAAGGCTATTGCTGTCGATTTGGAGCTTGAAAGGAAGTATAAAATGTCTTTTGAAGAGTTTTACGACATCGTTGAAGGTTTGAAAGAGGACGAGCTCGTGGAAAGGGGTTTCGAATGGGAAGAGATATTCGAAGACTTTGACAGGTGGATGGATGCGGCTGATAAGCTGTGTAAGCTCAAAAGGGTTGAGAGATACTGGATCAAGATATTTTTATGAATTTTTGAAGCCGAAAAGTTTTCAAATTTGCATCCAAGCTTATTTCATGGAATTAAGAGAAAGTGTTCTTGTGCTCCTTCTTAAATTTAGAAAAGCAGAGGATATAGTGAGAGCTTTGAACGTGCGGTTGGAAGACGTCGTTTCAGCATTAAACAGTTTGGAAGCGGAAGGACTAGTTGTAAAAAGAGAGAAGGGATTAATTTTCAAAAAAGAGGTTTACGAGCTTACCGACAGAGGATATAACGAAGCTCAAAAACTTTTAAACAAATTAAAAGAATTATCCGAGAAAATCAGATTAGCGCGGGAAAGAGGAGACTTGAAGGAGGTAGAGGATTTGCTTAGAACTCACGCACTCCTGCTTTCGCTCCTTGTAGCGTTTGGAATGATCGATATCTTGATGCTATCCTCTTTCGAGGATTCTGCGGACATCGATTTTGACTTCGATATTGTAGAGTTTTAGAGAAAAGCTTAAATTCAAAAAATAAATTTTGCTGGCATGAAGAAATTTTTAACGATACTGTTTGCGTTGCTCTTCTTTATTGCTCCCTCTTCAGCTCAGGTAACGATCAAAGAGGTTAAAGTGGGACTCGACAAGATATTCGTGGGAGACGAGGTGGATTGCTCGATCGTTCTGGAAAATAAAAATTCTTTCGCTGAGAAGATTTCCAGTATTGTTTTTTACAGCGATCTCGTCGAGCCGAGAATTGTTACCGACATAGGAGTAATTCCTCCCTTCTCTTCCTATGAATTCCCCTTCACGTTTAAAGCAGAAAAATCTGGAAAGTTCTTGGTGGAAGTTAAGGTGTCCACTCCGAATGGCTCGACAACTTACTACATCCCGTTCGTAGTGGAAAGGGAGCTACCCGAAGTAGTGCTGCAGAACACTACAATATACCTCAACGAGGTAAATTTTTTGAAAGTAAAGGTAAATGCGGACTTTAACGTTTACATCAAACCCCTCTTCAACGCAACTCCTGAAGTTGCTTATGGGAAAGAGGCTGTGTTCAAGTACTATCCGAAGGAAAAAGAAAGGATAGCGTTCAAAATTTACTTCTACAACGGAAGAAACTATCACGAATACGTGAAGGAGTTTAGAGTTGAGTGGAAGGAGAGCAGAGGAGTTTACTTCGAAGTTAGAGCACCTGAAAAGGTTCTGATCTACGATGCTGTAAAAGTTGACATTTTCGTAACTAATTTGAAAAGGGAGGCGGTTTACAACATAAAGCTCAAAGCCCTTGACAAAGTTTTTAGCTACCCGGTACTCCTGCCAAGCCAAAGTAAAAACTTCTCGATGTTTGTAACTGCATTCAACCCCGGCACCTTTACTGTTAACGTAGAATTGAGCTACGAGAATGAGGGAATCACGAGGGAAGTTAAGAGTGTTGCAGTAAAAGTTCTGAACGAAAGTGCGGTGGACGTTTGCAGCTATGAGTTTTCTGAGGATGTGCTAAGAGGAGAAATTTGCAATAGGGGCACAAGCGAAATTTCGAGCGTTGTTGTATTTTTCGAGAAAGAGAAAGCTTTTGTCGGCAGTGTAGCGCCGGGAGATTTCGAAATCTTTGAAATCAAGGCAAAAAACACCACTGGCATTTTAAAGCTTCAATGGAGAAACGCTGCTGGAGACTTGCTTGAGATAGAAAAGGAGGTTAAGTTCGAGAACGTTAAGGTTGAAGAAAGGAAAGCATCTCCGATGCTGATAGTAATATCAATTGCTGCTGCTCTCGTGATAATCGCTCTGGCTGTAATGGCTTTGAGGAGAAGATGAAAGCGGTAGAACTGAGAAACGTTACTAAGGTTTACAAAACGAAGTATTATGAGGTTGTGGCTTTGAGAAACGTGAATCTTGAAGTTGAGCTTGGAGAGTTCATTGCTGTAATGGGTCCGAGCGGTAGCGGTAAGAGCACTTTGCTAAACCTCGTAGGATGTTTGGATAAACCTACAAAGGGAGAGGTAATCATTAAAGGAAAGAGAACGATAGACCTTTCTGATAGGGAACTGACGAAGCTGAGAAGAGATGAGATAGGATTTATTTTTCAGCAGTATAACTTAGTTCCGACACTCACAGTTGAGGAAAACATTGAGCTGCCGATGGTCTTCAAGGGTGTTTCGAAAGAAATGAGGGAGAGGAGAGTTAAGGAACTTGCCGAAAAACTTGGAATTTACAACCTCCTTGAAAGAAAACCTGCCGAACTCAGCGGAGGACAACAGCAACGCGTTGCGATAGCGAGAGCTTTGGCGAATAAACCTTCTATACTTCTCTGCGACGAGCCGACGGGCAATTTAGACAGTAAGAGCGGAGAGATGGTTATGGAGGCAATAAGGGAAATGAACGAGGAAGGCGTGACGGTTATATTGGTTACCCACGACGAAACTTTGAAAAGATACGCTGAGAGGATCGTGAAGCTTAGAGACGGGATGATCGTGGATGTATCTCCAGATGGCTCTTAGAAACCTTGGAAGAGCTAAAGTTAGAAGTATTTTAGCGGCTATTGGAGTAATCATTGGAGTTACGGCTATAGCTTCAATAGGAATCTTCGGGGAGAGTTTGAAAAATGCGGTTCTTGAGAATTTTAAAGATCTCGCAAACGAAGTTATAATTTCCCCCTCAAGGACTCACGGCTACACTGTTATAGATGAGAGGACTTTGATGAAAATTGAGAAGGCACCTTATATAGCTGAAATAATTCCAGTTAAATCGGCAGCAGCGGAGATAACTTCGAAAAAGAGAACGATATCCACTGTTTACGGATTGGATGAGGACGATGCAAGAGAGATGTTCAAAGCAGAGTCCGGAAGAATCTCCTTCAACGGAAGATGCGTTGTTGGAAAAATGCTTGCGGAAGCTCTCGAACTTAGAGTCGGCAGTAAAATCTACGTAAACGGAAAACTTTTCAAAGTTTCGGCAATTCTTGAAGCTGAGGGTGCGAGATTCGATATAAATCCGAATTATGCGGTTATAATTTCTCAGGAGGATTTTGATAAGATCTTTGGAGACGGGTACGACATGATCATTGTAAAAGTAAAGAGCATAGAGGACGTTTCGAAGTTTAAAGAATACGTGGAAAGCCGTGTGAACTACAAAGAAAAGGTTGTTGACGTTTTTGAAATGAAGTCAATTCTCGAAAGAATAGAGAAGGCTTTTGCTCAGATCAACCTGTTTCTCATGGCTATAGCTGGAGTCTCTCTTCTCGTTGCTGGAGTTAGCATTCTCAACGTTATGCTAATGTCGACGATAGAAAGAACCAAGGAAATAGGTATTCTTAGGGCAATTGGTGCTCAGAGGAGTGATGTTTTGAAAATATTCCTTTACGAAGCTTTAATTCTTGGGGTTTTTGGAAGTGTGATAGGTGCTTGTTTGAGCTTTGTTGCCGGTTACGGAATAACGAGCTTGATTGTCGGAAAAACCGAGTACGTGTTTTCTCTCTCTTCAGCGTTGTACGCATTTTTCGGTCTCTTTTTCGGAATATTCACGGCTTTGATAAGCGGTCTGTATCCGGCTTATAGGGCAAGCAAGCTCGATCCTATCGTGGCTCTCAGGTTTGAATGAAAAGGGAGTTTTCTATTTTGACCTTTTCCGCCGGAACACTCACGATGTCGACTAAGATAACTTTCCCGAAGCTTTCCCAGAGAGACTTAACGTCTTTAACGTTTTCACCGAAAGCCACGTAGCTCGGCCCGTTTCCAGACAAGCCGGCATTAAGTCCGAGATTGTAGGCTATTGAGACCGGTTCGAAAGGTAAATTCAAAGCTTGGCAATATTCGTAGGAGTTCACGTACATAGCTTCCCTAATTTTACCCTTCATCGCTAATTTAAAGGCTCTCTCAACTTCCTCTCTCCTTTCCCTTATTTTCCTCAAATCAACATTTCCTCTCTCCCAATCTGGAATGAGTACTGCCACCTTCCCTTCCAGCGTCTCTCTCTTAAAAAGTTTCATCTTTGCATTATCGCTGAAAACAACCCCTCCAAGGAGGGAGGCTGAGGCATCATCGAAAGCTCCGGTGTAGCTCATACCGCACTCCAGGCTAATTCTTGCGTTAGCTCTCAAAATGCTGTGAGCTTCAAGCTCCTTATTCAAGTATTTATAGGCTGCGCATATCAAAGCGTTCACTACTGCGCTGCTACTCCCCAATCCGCCCCTCCTTGGAATTTCACTCTCCACTTTAACCTTCCCGTCAATCTTCAAGCTTCTGAAAACTTTTTTTGCCACGCATCCAAGAGCTTTGTTTTCAAAATCGCTCTCTTTCCCCGGAATGAATCTAACCGTTGTTTTCAAGTTTAAGGCAAAGGCGACGCCTTTTAAAGCTGCAAGGGCATTCACGATTGTTCCGGCAGCGAACGCTTTAGCTTTAACCATCTACTACAGCTTTAACGTCGTTTGACTTAAATTTCTTTCCAGCATACTCGACCCAATCCTTTTCCCAGAAGAAGACGTCGGGAGCTATGAATTTCTTTATCTTAGGGACGTATATGGGTCTGAGGTACGTTTTTAGCGCCACGAGGTAAGTTCCGGAGTATATGTTATGCTCGTAGCCGGCAAACCTTTTCAGCTCTTCTTTCGCGTATTCTCTATACTTTTTCTCTCCCGTGAGATGGTGGAGGTGAAGAGCTGACAAAATTTTCAGAGAAAGAGGAGAGGCGGTTCTCGAATCGAATACTTTCCAGTGATCTTTGGAAAGCTTAAAAAGTTCTTCCGCCTCTTCCAGTCCCCAGTCGTTCAGGTATTGGTTAACTACTAACGAAAATATCCCGTAAGAGTAGTCCTCGAATCCAGCCTCTACGTCATCAAATCTGTAAAGAACGTCTTTGAATCTCTTTTTCAGAATCTTCTTAAGGATGATTTCAGCACCCACTTTCTCATCGAAAATCGCTGAATAGTAGTTCAAAGCTGTAGCTACGTGGAAGTTGTAGGAGCTTATTTCCCTATCATCAACTTGAAATTTGGCTCTTGCCTTCCTTCTCAACTTTTTTGTTAGCTCGTCTACTTCGTCGTAGTTGATTCCCAGCTCATCTGCTATCGAATCCTTTGATGCAATTATCCTCGCGTAGCCAAGTTTTTCGAATCCGTAATAAGAGTTTAGAAATCTTCTTTCCAGCTCATCAAGTTCAGCAAATTCGACTTTTTCTAAGATAACGCAGTTTCCGAAGAGCTCTTTTTTAACGCTGAAGAGGAAATCCACAGTCTCCTTTGCAACATTTCTAAGTCTTCCTATCCCGAGTTTTCTGTAAGCTAATGATAGTAAAATCAGCATTTCAGCATTTTCAACGGTGGTTTTTACCTTAACTGGATCGTCCCAGCTTCTTTCGAGACAGTATCTGAAAAATCCTCCAAAAATGTGATCCCTCACACCTCCGTCCATCATTTCCGTGACGGAAATTTCAACCTCTCTGAACCTTCTGAGAAGTAGGAGGGAGATGTGAGTGAACGGAAAGGGGAATTTCAAATCAAATCCAAATCCTCCGTAAGTATAGTCGAAAACGTCGAGGATTCTGTCTAAAGAGCTTTTTAATAGCTCTAATCCGGCTAAACCCTCTTTACCTTTTTTCCTGTTCTCAACGTTCTCAGTAATCCTCTTCCCTTCCTCTAAAACTCTTCTTTCGTTCGCACTTATGAGCGATTTCACCACTTCAACTAATTTTAGAACATCCTTCTCGCTCAAAAATCCGCTCGCATAAATGGGAATATTCTTGTAGAAAATAACGTTTAGAGGTAAAGCGTGAATACCAAAAGAAGCTCCTATCTCCTCAAGTTCCTCTGCTTTATCGGGAAACAAATCTTTATCCACTTCAACGACTTTTATTGGGGGTTTTACTTTTGAGAAAATCTCTCTCTGCTCAACGCTTCGCTTGCTCCATTTAGCGAATACGCTGTAGAGTACTATTTCAGACATTTTCCCTAACTCGGATTATTCTGTAAAGGGTGTCCCTCTCAGCAGGAATTCTTCCGGCGTTTACTATTAGCTTCTCCATTTCCTCTTTCGGAAGGAACTCTCCAGACGTCGCTCCGGCGAGCCTTGAAATGTTCTCTTCCATTAACGTTCCTCCGAGGTCGTTGGCTCCGAAGTTCAACGCTGCCTGAGCGAGCTTTACTCCGAGTTTAACCCAAGAGGCTTGAATGTTCGGAATGAGGGGATGAAGTAGAATTCTCGCTATGGCAATCATCAGCAGATCTTCGAAACCGGAAGACTGCTTAGCTATTTTGCCGAGCTCGTTGTTTTTGTTCATGAAGGGTAGGGGAATGAATTCGGTAAATCCGGAAGTCTCTTCCTGAATTTCTCTTATAATCATCAGATGTCTTATTCTGTGCTCCCAGCTTTCGATGTGCCCGTACATTATAGTTGCAGTGGTCGGAATTCCGAGGTAGTGAGCTGTTTTGATGACGTCGATCCATTCTTCCACGGAAAGTTTATCCGGACAGATAATTCTCCTTATTTCGTCGTCAAGAATTTCGGCTGCAGTTCCGGGCATGGAGTCCAATCCAGCTTTTTTCAATTCCCTCAAAACGTCTTCTACGTCGCACCCGGAGTTTCTTGCCGCATGCATAATTTCCATCGGAGAGAAGGCGTGAATGTGAATGTCTTTCGAGACATCTCTCACGGCTTTCAAAATAGATTTGTAGAATTCCACATCAGCTTTCGGGTACAAACCACCTTGAATGCACACTTCTGTGCAGCCGTAATTTACCGCCTCTTCGACTTTTTTCTTTATCTCATCGATAGTTAGAACGAATCTCCTTCTGTTTCGATATGAACAGAATTTGCAGGAGTTTATGCAGATGTCCGTGAAATTTATGTTCCTGTTGACAACGTAGGTTACAATATCTCCTACCTCTTCTTCCCTAATTTTATTGGCTATTTCAAACGTCTTGAACGGCTCCTTAACGAGTTGAAGTTCTTTCAGCATTTGTAACCCTCCTCGTCTGAATAGGCTTCAATAAGCGGAGCGATCTTTTCGCTGTACCAACCTTCCACCACGAATTTTGGATAGATCGGCAACCTCTCCTTTAGTTCGTATCCCCTTAGTTTTTCGTATATCTCCTCAACCTTCGGCCACGGGTGTTCTGGGTTGATGAAGTCCGGAGTGACGTCCGAAATTCCTCCGAGGTCGTTGGCTCCGGCTTTCACGAATGTCTCGATGTTCTTCACCAAGTTCGGAGGAACCTGAATTGCCACATCTTTCTGAATAATTTTTCTGGCTACTTTTACGGTTTCAAGCATTTCGGAAGTGGAAGGAGGTTTAAAGTTTTCCATTTTTGTTCCTTTTTTCGGTGAAAAGTTCTGGATTATCACCTCCTGAATGTGTCCGTAGTTGTCGTGGATGTCCGCTATGACCTCCAGAGAGTAAATTCTGTCCTCAAATTTTTCACCGATTCCTATCAGAATTCCAGTAGTAAAAGGAATTCCCAGCTTTCCAGCTTTTTTTATGAACTTTATCCTTTCTTCCGGTTTTTTTCCGGGGCTTTCTTTGTGGCATTCTAACTCAACTGCCTGCTCAAGCATAAGTCCCATGCTGGCGTTAACGTCCTTAACTTTCTTCAGAAAGTCGGTATCCACAACCCCCGGATTCGTGTGGGGTAAAAAACCCTCCTTGATTGCGATTTCACAAACGGATCTAACGTAATCCGAAAAACTGCTGAAACCGAAAGCCTTGAGGTCTCTTCTCACCCTTTCACTGAACTCTGGCAATTCTCCAAATGTAAGTAACGCCTCGGTTGCATTTTTTGCTCTTCTCAGCAAGGAGATTATCGAATCAAAATCCATCAACCCGTCATTCTCTTTTCTAAATCCGCAGTAGTAACAGCGATTTCTGCAAGATCTTGTTAAAGGTAGAAACACGTTTCTGCTGTAAGTGATTACCACAGCTTAAATGAATATGAAAAATACTTTAATGTTTTGCTTAAGTCAGTCAAAGAACTCCAGCGTAAGATGGCTTCTTATGAACTTCTCCATGTCCCTTAGGGCTTCAAGTCGATAATCGTCGAGAATCGCCTCTTTTACGGGTTTAATCGGGACGTCAAGTCTTATCTCTCTCGTTCTTCCGTACCTACCTTTTGATATAACTATGGAGTTTATTATCCCGAGCATGTCGAGTTCTGAAATTAAATCGCTAACCCTCCTTTGTGTTAGAACGTCAAATCCTATTTTCTTGCATAAAATCTTGTAAACCGCGTAAACTTCTCCGGTGGTCATCTTTCTTTTTCCGTTTTCGTGAAGTAGGATTATCCCGTAAAGGAGGATTTTACTTTGAGTTGGAAGAGTTTTAACAGCCTCAACGACATGGTCAGTTTCTATCCTCTTTATCGCCATCTTTACGTGTTCCCTCGTGACTTTATCAGCATCTTCCGCTTCAGCAATTTCCCCACTCACTCTAAGTAGATCCAGAGCTTTTCTTGCATCTCCGTGCTCTTGGGCTGCCAACGCTGCACAGTAGGGGATAACGTCATCTTCAAGCACTCCCTCGTAGAACGCCAGTTCAGCTCTTTGCGCAAGAATATCTTGAAGCTGTTCCGCATTGTAAGGTGGAAAAACTATCTCTTCTTCGCTCAGCGAGCTTAAAACTCTCGGATCGAGGAAGTTTTTAAACTTCAAGTCGTTGGATATTCCTATCAAACTGACCCTCGCCCTTCTCAATTCTGAGTTAATCCTCGAAAGGCTGTAAAGCACTTCATCCCCCTTTCTAACGAGTTTATCAATTTCGTCGAGGACAATTATCACCGTCTGATCCCTCGAATCTATCGCCCGCTTCACCTCCTCGTAAACCTGATCTGTCGGCCAACCAGTCATCGGAACGTTTCTTCCGAGGGTTTTTGCCAAGGAGGCGAGTACTCTGTATTGAGTGTCGATTATCTCGCAGTTTAAGTAGTGGATAACGCAGTGCGCATCGAATTTTCTACTTGCCTCTTCAAGCTGCTTACCCACGAATTTTACCGTAGCTGTTTTTCCGGTGCCTGTTTTTCCGTAGATTAAGATATTCGAAGGAGTCTCTCCTTGCAAAGCTGGTAAGAGGAGAGACGCAAGGGTTTCTATCTGCTCCTTTCTGTGCGGCAAGTATTCGGGGGTGTAGGAGTGTCTTAAAACGTCTCTATTCTTGAAAATTCTGGTTTTTTTGAGCATTTTTTCAAAAATGTTCTCGACCATAAGCATCACCGGTTGGTGAATTAGAATTTGCTTGTAGAATTTATGAGCTTTGCTATTCCCAGTTTGTTTCGAAAATTAGAAGTTGAGTATTAAAAGATTCACCGCACGGCTTATCTCCAATAAACTTAAAACTTTAAAATAATAAATTAGATATCTACAATTACGAAAGCATAATACTTTCCGTCTTTCCTTTCAACTCTGAATTTGTGCATTGTTATGGCTTTAGGTTCGAGTTTGACAGCTTCTGGCGTTATTTTTCCTCCGATAAGTTTCGCTTTTAGCGTGTTGTTTCTTACGCTGACATCAATCCTTTTAGCTGCGAAATGCTCGGCATCGAACAGAAATAGTATCTCGTTCAGCCAAGAGTAAAGGAGATGCTCGATGTCGTCCTCTTCGAGTTTTAAACTTTTCTCCTCCTCTTCTTTGACAAGGTCTCTGTTGCAAAAAGCCTCGTAAAAAGCGTTTGCGGCATCTACAAAAAGCTCTTCAACGCTTTCAGCTTCAACCTCAAAGGCTATGTCTGCTGTGTGCTCCACAAAGCGATACATGTTACCAATTTCCCCTCAATGTTAATAAATACAACCGAAAACTTTGTGGTATGGTGGAATTGATCAGAGCGAAAGGTTGCAACGTTTACCTCGTGATAATTAACGGAAAGAGGTACATCGTAGATACGGGACTGCCGGGAAATGAGAGGAGGATTGCTGAAGTCGTTAGAGAATGCGACGGGATAATTCTTACTCACTCTCATTTCGATCACATGGGTTCAGCTTATTCTCTTTCGAAAATTTTGAAGAGCAAGGTTTACGCCCATCCGGAGGAATTTGAGTATCTTAAAGGAGTTAAAAAACATGAATACAAGGGCTTGATAGGAGCTTTTGCGAGGTTTTACGAAAGTGTAAAGAAACCAAAGTACCTTGAGGAGGTTGAAAGCGTGGAGGAGCTGAAGGATCTCGAAATAATCCACACTCCAGGACACACTGCGGGAAGTATTTCCATTCTCGTCGATGATTCGCTTATTTGCGGAGATTTGGTGAGATGCAGCATTTTTGGTGGCAATCCAACGTTGTCATCGAAAAATTTCAACTGGAACAACGAGGAATACAGAAGGAGTTTGAAGAAGGTTTTGAAAGTGGAGTTTGAGAAAATTTATCCGGGACACGGAAGAGTTATAAGAAGAGAGGAGTTCGAGAATCTACTCAAAAGAGTTTTCTAATTCCTGTGCCCCGAGTGTAACGCCGTAAATCATCGAAAGCTGCGCTCTCTCAAACGGCTGACCTCTCGGGGCTTTGTCCCATGCCCGGGTTGCCCCAGGGTCATCGAAAGCCAGAGCTCTCTCACCAGGGGACCTATCGGCATGGTGTAACCCCAGCCTTGCAGGGAGCTTCATCGAAAGCTTAGCTCTCTCCACACCCCTCCCCGCTGGGGTCAAAGGTAAGTAATACGGAGGGAGATAAAATCTTTTCTCTCTTCAAGCAATGGACAATCTCCTTAAAGCACTCTTTGCGCTGATGTAGATCAGAACCGTCGTTGCTATCCCAATTAACACCCCGATAATCCCGGTGAAAAAGCTCAGTGCCATTCCAACGAAGTAAAGTATTCCAGCGACTTTAAAATCCCTTTCAACTTCCTCAAGCCTCATCAGCATAACTCCGAAGAGGATTGCTCCTACAATTAGAGCGATTGCTCCCGCAAATATAAGTAGAAATGCCGCAATTACAACTCCAGAGACTGCGTAGTGAGCTTCTTCCAGCCTCATTCCAGTTGCTATTATCGGGATAAACGATGTCAGCATGAGAACGACACCGACGATTTCAAGGATCATTCCTTTTCTACCGATCCCGTACTTCTCATCGTAATTCTTCAAGTGCCCCGTAGCTTTGAAGTACATGACAAAGCTTGCCAAACTTAAAATTATTGCCAAAAGGAAGAGAAGGGCGAAAACTCCGAATATAGCCATCATTCCAAGAATCTCTTCCGGCTCGATCTCTCTCATTGGGGTGAATCCAAAGGTCGCAAACATCATTCCCATAGAGAAGAAGATCAGTAGCACCGCTAACAAATTGAGCAGAGCTCCAGTCTTCAGGTCTTTTAGCCCTTCCACGAGTTCAACGTTCATATCTCATCTATCTTTTTTCAAGAATTTAAATATTTTGATAAAAACAATTTTGTGTTTTGTTGCCAGTAGCATTGGACGAGATAACTAAATTTAGCGAATTACCATTGCAACATGTTGCGTTCTTGGATGGAAGCTTCACGAAAACTTTCAGCACAAAATTTAAATACCAGCAAATCTCATCATCATTATAGGTGATGGAGATGGTAAAGATCGTGCATGCTCAAACCGTGCTGCCGGAGGATGTGCTCAACGAATTGAAGAAAAAGACTGGTGAGAGTGCAACAAAGGATGCGATAGCAAAGGCTGTGGAGCATTATTTGATGTGCCCGTACACCCATGAAGAGCCGATAGAGAAGAAACTTGAGGAAGTTCTCAAAAAGAAGAGAAAAATTTAGTGGTGGATTTTCAACCTAAGTGGGCTGAACTTTTCTATTTTTCTGTTTTCTCCTCTTATAATCAGAATTGCCAGCTCCTTTGCCAGAGCTGGAGCGATGCACATTCCGAATTTTCCAAGCCCGTTGAACTGTATAAATCCGCTTACGGAGGTTAGTCCAACTACGGGAATTTCATCCTTGGCTACATCGTAAACTCCCGCCCACTGTCTGAGAATTGTCAATCCTTTCAGTTTGGGAATCAGCTCGCTCGCTCTTTTGGCATACTTCGTTAAGAATTCGAACGTCGAGGATGTTTCTGGCTTTTCTACTTCGCTGCCAAGAATTCCTCCGACTATCTCTCCTCTGACACTTTGACTCAAGTAAACGCCGGTGGAGACGTCAAGAATGTACGGATCGAGGTAAGGCTTGAGGCTTTCGCTAACGCAAACCTCTTCTTTAATTATCCTGTTATCCAAGCCCACCCCAGCTAAAGACGAAACTTCGTTGCTCCAAGCTCCGGCTGCATTAACCACGTAATCCGCTTTGTAGACCTCTCCGTTAACTTTTACTCCTTTTACGAACCCCTTTTCAATGATGATTTCACTAACTTCGCTCATTTTTTTGATTTCAACCCCCATTTCTTTGCAACCTTTGGCGAAACCCCAGATAACCGGCCACGGAAATATAACTCCGCCCTCGGAGTAGCTTGCTCCTTCTATTGCATCTGGGTTGAAGTCGGGAACGAACTCTTTCACGTCTTCAGGCTCAATAATTTTAGCCTTAACACCCTTCGTCTTAGCCACTCTCACTTCTTTTTCAAGCTTCTCCAAATCTTCTCTATTTCTTGCCACTTTTATGTATCCGTCGTGCCTGTATAGGAAGTTGAATCCCACCTCCGACTGAACTCTGTCGTAAATTTTCAAACTCTCCTTTGCGAGATCGACGAACTCCGGTTTGTCGAACTGAAGAGTTATTCCTCCGGAACTTCTACCACTCGCTCCGTAAAGAGGATATCTTTTCTCGAAAACCACTACGTCAATTCCACTTCTCGCAAGAAAGTAAGCAAGAGAGATTCCAGCTATGCCGGAGCCAATTATCGCCACCCTCATTCTTTCTCCCCCTCAGCCAAAACGTAGAAAGGAACTGGATTCACCGGAGGTCTTTGAGTAGTAATTCCGATCTCCTCGGGACTTTTTCCGGTTTTTTGGCTGAGAATTCTCAATATGTGCATTAAACAACCTTTTCCTTGACAAGCTCCGGTGGTTGCTCCTGTGTATCTTTTCAAACTTTCTATGTCGTCGTATCCTTCCTCTATGGCGTGAATTATCTCCTCTTCAGTTATATCCTCACACCTGCAAACGATCTTTCGGCTCTTCATTCTACCACCCTCTTAACCGCCCTCGCCTCAAAAATCAGATTTTTGTCTATTTCAACAGTTACGAGCTGAGTTCTGTCGTTTCTTTCTGGATTCAAAGCCCACGTTATTACACCTTCTCCAATCACTTCTCCCTTTCTGTTCAAAACGAGCACTTTGTCTCCTTTCTTAAGCCAGGGAAGGAACTCGTACTGCAAAGTAACGTAACCTTTATCATCCTTAATTTGGAGCATGAAAATCGCTAAGCCTGGACAGACTCTTATGCAAGCCATGCAGCCAGTGCACTTCTCGTAATCTACCTTCGGAATGTCGTTTATCGTTTCCATTATCACCGCATCAAACCTGCAAGCTTCCTTGCAAGGGGAGCAGGGGATTCTTTGGGGACATTCTATGTAGGCTACCGGTCTTTTATCTTTTAGCCTCTCCTCGCTTGGCGGTTCTGGTAACTCTTCCTCGATTAAATATCCCCTCTTGCAGAACTCCTGCATTTACCTCACCACCTTTTCCAAACCTCTGAGAATTCTCTCTCCGAAAGGTCCCCTTCTAAACTCTTCGAGCTCTCCTACTATTTTGTCTCTTAGCTTTACAGCCTCCTCATCACCGTATCCAAGCTTTATCGCAGCATCAAGTCCGGCAATCCTTCCTTCCATCATCGCCGCCGTAGCTTCTTCGATTCCAGCAACATCTCCGGCAACGTATACACCTTCGGCAGTAGTTTCTCCGTACTTGTTTCTGATTGGCACCAAACCGCCAAGTTCGGGAACGAACTTCATTTCACATCCGGCTTGGTAAAGTAGCTCGTGAGCCGGAGAGAGTCCTACAGCTACACATATGAAATCGCACTCTATCTCTTTCTCCGTGCCCTCAATCGGTCTCCACTTTTCATCAAGCTCAACGATTATCGCCCCTTCCACCTTCTTTTCTCCGAGAGCTTTCAGAATCGTGTGTCTCGTGTAAATAGGAACCCCAAGTCTCCTTACCTTGGCCGCATGTACGAAGTATCCTCCGATGAAGGGCATAGCTTCGACGATAGCTGCAACGTCAACGCCAGCCTGCAAGAGCTGGTAGCTGAGGATAAGCCCGACGTTTCCTGAGCCAACGATCAGTCCTCTATTCCCGGGCTTCACTCCGTAAACGTTCATTAACGTCTGAACACCACCAGCCCCGTAAACTCCGGGAAGATCGTTGTTTTCGAAGATCAAAGTTCTTTCGTAAGCTCCGGTAGCTATTATTATCTTTTTGGCGTTGACCTTCAGAAGCTTTCTATCCTTTTCAACAGCCGCAACAGTCTTCCCGTAAATTCCGAAAACCTTCGTTTCGGTTCTAATATCCACGTTTTCAATTTCTCTCACTTCCTTTGTTAAGATTTCCGCTATCCTTATACCTCTCGTTCCAGCGTAGTGCTCTCCGCTACCGAAGAATCTGTGGGTCTGTTTTATGAGCTGTCCACCCAAGTAGGGATTTTCGTCCATCAAAACCACTTTAGCTCCGAGCCTTCCAGCGTAAATTGCTGCTGACAATCCTGCCGGTCCACCTCCTACTATTGCTATGTCCGCGTTGATCTCCTCGTAATCAGCTTCCTCTTTCGGCAATGATTTTGGGAACTCACCTATTCCGGCAACCTTTCTCATCTGCTTTGTGGCGATCTCTCTCAGAGTTTTAGAAGCCGTGAACTTCTTATAGTGAGATCCGTGGGGAAAGAATCTGTCTATTATTCTATCGAAAATCGCTAAAGCATCGTTTTCTGCCGAGGGATAAGCGTTCTGCGTTTTTATCTGCATTCCGTCTCTCACGTAAACTTTGCATATCCTGACGTTTGGTATTCCGTCCACTTCCATCATGCAGGCTGAACATTTTCCTATAGCACAGAAAAATCCACGGGGTCTGTGAAATCTAAAAGATCTGCTGAAAACGCGAATTCCTGCAGCATACAATGCCGCTGCTACGGTTTCACCCTCGTAAGCTTTTATCGGTTTTCCGTTGAAGTATATTGTGACCTCCTTGCCCCTCTTAAAATCGACTATCGGATGCTCTTGAAGCCTTGACATTTTGCCCCCTCCAGAAGTTTTACAGAAGGCAGAAGTGCGTTAGTTTATTTAAGCTTTGTCAAAAATTTATTTGAAGCTCGCTTAAATTTGTCAGGATTTTTGATAGTGAATGAGCAAAAGCTTTACGAGAATGTTTAATCATTGAAAAAATTTATATTAGGGTTCTAAAATTTGAAATGAATAAAAAAGTAAATTTTAAATAGTGCGTAAGCAGAGCTGAAATTGGTGAAACAAAATGAGAGTAGCTGTTGTGGGCGTTGGCTACTCCGGTTTTAACGCAAATACACCAGATTTGAGCTGGAAAGAAATAATGTACGAGGCTGCCGTCAGAGCATACGAAGATGCAGGGGTGAATCCAAGGAAGGACGTTGACAGCTTCGTAACATGTGCAGAGGACTTCTGGGAGGGCTTCGCCATCTTCGATGAATTCGTACCGGATCAGCTTGGAGGAGTGCTGAAGCCGACGTTTACAGTCACCGCCGATTTCTTGCACGGATTGGCAAATGCCTACATGATAATAAAGAGTGGACTGGCTGAAATTGCTGTTGTAGAGGCTCACAGCAAAGCGAGCGACATAGTGACATTTGGAGAGGTAATCAAATTCGCTTTCGATCCGGTATGGCTCAGACCGATAGGAAAAGCGCACCCCTACTACTTTGCCGCCCTTGAGAAATCCTACTACATGAGCAGAAGAGGTTACAGCGATGAGCTGTTTGCCGAAGTAGTCGTGAAGAACAAGAGGCACGGAAGGTTGAACAAAGACGCTCCCTATTCAGCTAATGTCAGCGTCGAAGACGTTTTGAGCAGTGAAGCGACATTTTATCCGTTAAGAAAGCTTGAAATAGCCGAAAGAAGTGACGGAGCGATAGTTTTCGTCTTGGCTAACGAGCAGGTTGCCAAGGAGCTTAGAGACGATCCGATATGGATTAACGGAATCGGCTGGTGGAGTGAAACGAGCAACTACGACACGATGAGCTTCGAAGCCGCTTATGCGAAAAAAGCAGCCGAGATGGCATACAAGATGGCAGGAATAACGAAACCAGCTAAAGAGATCCAGCTTGCCGAAGTTGACGACAGATTCGCTTACAAGGAAGTGCAGCACATCGAAGCTCTTGGTTTGGCTAAGAAAGGAGAAGTCGAAGAGCTGATGAAAAGCGGTTACTTCGACAGAAAAGGGGAGATTCCAGTGAACGTTTCGGGAGGAAACCTTAGCGTTGGCAATTTGCTTGAAGCTACCGGCGGTCAGAAGGCTTTGGAAGTCGTTCTACAACTGAGAGGAGAAGCGGGAAGAAGGCAGGTTGATGCCGAAGTTGGAGTGGCGATGTCCTGGAGGTATATTCCCACCGCCACCGGCGCTGTGGCTGTATTTTCGAGGTGATAGTCATGATGGTTGAGAAGGTTAAGGGTATAAAGTATCACAAGAAGCAAGATGTGGCGATAGTTGGAGCGGGAATGACGATTTTCAGAAGAAGGTTGAACGAAACAGGAAAAGAGCTTAGCTACTATGCCGTCAAACAAGCCTTGGAAGAGGCTGGATTAGACATCAGCGACATTGACATGGTGGTAATGGGCTCCGCTCCCGACGCTTTCGACGGAGTTCACATGAAGGGAGAATACTTACTTGACGGGGCCGGAGCGAGCAATAAACCTTACGTAAGAGTTTTCGTCGGAGGAGGGACCGGAGTTTTTGCTCCAATAGCTGGATACTGGCATGTGGCAAGCGGATTGGCTGACGTCTGCTTGGTCGTTTGCGAGGAGAAGATGAGCTCCTCACATCCCCATCCGCAGTCTGCTTTTAAGTACATCTGGGATCCAATTCTCGACCGTCCGCTTAAGCCGAATCTCATCTGGATTTTCGCTCTGGAAATGAGGAGGTACATGCACGTTCACAACATAAAGCACGAGGACATCGCTCTCGTTTCCGTGAAGAACAAAGCAAACGCTCTTGATCACCCGGCTGCGCAGCTTGCAGCTAAGATAACAGTCGAAGATGTCCTCAACAGCGAGCCGATGGCATTGCCGGTGAGAAGACTTGATGTCTCTCCGCCGAGTGATGGAGCTGCCGCAATAGTAATGGTCGCTCCTCACATTGCAAGGCAGCTAACAGACGAGCCGGTTTGGGTTACCGGAGTTGGGTGGAGCTTGGACACAACCTGGTGGACGAACAGAGACCTCTACTTCCCGAGATACGTTGCTGAAGCTGCGAAGATGGCTTACAAGATGGCTCACATAACCGATCCGAGGAAAGAGATAGATGTGGCTGAACCCTACGACCCGTTCGATTATAAGGAATTGCACCACATGGAGGGACTCGGGTTGGCTAAAAAGGGAGAGGCACCGATTCTAACAAGAGAAGGAGTTACGGCGAGGGACGGCGATCTTCCGGTTTGCCCATCCGGAGGTTTGCTTGGAGTTGGTAATCCGATAGCAGCATCGCTCGGAGTTAAGGTTGCGGAAATCTACTGGCAGCTTGCTTACAGAGCCGGAAAAAGGCAGGTGGCGAAAGAGGTGACGACTGGAGTTGCCCAGGCTTGGGGAGATTTGATGCAGGTTGGAACTGTGGTAGTTCTCTCTAACAAGAGGTGATGAAGTTGGCGGTTGGTAAGAAGGATATAAGCTGTCCCCCTTACGTGAAGGGGAGGGAAATAGAGTTAGAAGACTTAAAAGAGAAAAAAGTGACGTACGTGGAAGATCATCCCGACATTCGCTACTCCTTTACAGCCGGTCAAGCCATAAGCAAATTCCTCAAGGGGCTGAAGGAAGGAAAAATCCTTGGAGTTAAGTGCAACAAGTGCGGAAGAGTTATGGTCCCTCCGAGGGAATTCTGCGAGCTATGTTTCAAACCGATAAACGAGTGGGTAGAGCTTAAAGACACCGGAGTAGTTGAGACGTTCTCGATATCCTACATCGACCCCGATGCCAAGCCGCTTGAAGAGCCGGAAATTGTGGCTGTTATCGCAATAGACGGAGCTTCTCCGCACATGGGAATTCTTCACAAGCTTGGTGAAGTAGATCCGGAGAAAGTGTACATAGGGATGAGAGTAAAGGCTGTCTGGAAGCCGGAGGAGGAGAGGGAGGGAGCGATAACCGACATAAAGTACTGGAAGCCGATAGAGGGGTGATGTAGATGGTGTTTACGGAGAAGATTATCGATCCACGCGAGCTTAGGCATGTGGAAGGTAAAATTGAACTCTACTGGATATACACGAGCGGGGAAGCTGGAGATTATTTCTTCAAAAAGCTAAGAGATGAAGGAAAATTCACCGCTGCTAAGTGCAAGAAGTGCGGTTACATATTCTTCCCACCTAGAATTTACTGCGAATTCGATTTCAGCGAGACCGAATACGTTGAGGTAAGCGGAGAAGGATGCGTTGTAGCTTATGCTGTCGCTTATTACGACAAAAACGGAGAGAAACTCGAAAAACCCGAAATATACGCTCTGATCGAAATGAACGGAACAAATGGAAGAATTATTCACCTTCTTGGCGAAGTTGAACCGGAGGACATTTGCATTGGAATGAAAGTTAAGCCGGTTCTAAAGCCGAAGGAGGAAAGGGAAGGGAAGATAACGGACATCCTCTACTTCAAACCAGCCTAACTTTCTATTTTTTGGAGGTGATTGCTTTGGATTTCAGATTAACGGAAGATCAGAAAATGATAGCGGAGGCTGCCAGAGATATCGCTAAGGACTTTCCTCCGGAGTACTGGAGGGAAAAGGACGAGAAGGGAGAATTCGCTGAGGAGTTCTGGAAGGCTATAAGCGATGCTGGCTTCGTCGGGATAGTTATCCCCGAGGAGTACGGGGGAAGCGGATACGGAATGACCGAACTGCTCATAGCGATGGAAGAGTTGGCTGCAAACGGCTGCGGAATGGGAGGTGTGTGGTACCTCGTTTTAACGGAAGTTTTCGGGGCTTTAACAATTGTCAGACACGGAACTGAAGAACAGAAGGAGAAATACTTGCCAAAGATCGCAAAGGGAAAACTTGAGTTCTGCATGGCTTTAACGGAGCCTGACGCCGGAACGAACACCCTCAATATCAGAACGAGAGCTGTTAAGGATGGAGATGAGTGGGTGATAAACGGAAACAAGATATTCATTAGCGGTGCTGATAGAGCGAAAGGAATGCTGATCATAGCGAGAACAACTCCGAGAGAAGAAGCTCCGAAGAAAACTTACGGAATTAGTCTGTTCTTAGCAGATTTGCCCAATCCAGCAGTAAAAATCAATCCAATCCCCAAGCACGGAATAAACTATTCAAAAACCTGTGAAGTCAGCTTCAACAATTTGAGGTTGCCGGAAAATGCTTTAATTCCTCCGCAGGATGAGGGGTGGTATCTCATCCTTGATACTCTCAATCCAGAGAGAATGAGTTTTGCAGCAGCCGCAATAGGAATCGCAAGGCTGGCCATTAGCAAGGCTGTGGAATACTCTAAGCAGAGGAAGGTCTTTCAAGATCCGATCGGAAGCTATCAGGGCTTGCAGTTCCCTATCGCCGAAGCTTACGCAACTTTGGAGTGTGCGAAGCTGATGAACTTAAAGGCTGCTTGGCTTTTCGACAACAACGCTTCCTACAGAGAGGTTGGCGACGCTGCCAACATGGCGAAGGTTGTGGCAGTTGAGGCGGGGATTAAAGCTGTCTACTGGGCGATGCAAACATTCGGCGGCTACGGATACACGAAGGAGTACGATGTCGAAAGGTGGTGGAGGGAAATAAATCTGATAAGGCTCGCTCCCGTAACTCAGCAGATGGCTCTTGCTTACATAGGAGAGCACGTTCTCGGAATGCCGAAGAGTTACAGAACCTGATTTTTTTACTTTATTTAGTGGAATTCACACTAACTTTGGGAAAGATCTTCTTTGTTATTATCCTCTCTGTCCCGTTTGCAAAGGCTATTCCAGCAATCAAAACATCAAAGTGCATTGATTTCTCTACCCACTGCCAACAGCTTCACTGCTATGCTGTTTACCTTTTCAGCAGCTTTTATGTCAAAGGGTAAAATTCTCACTTCCGAAAAGGACCTTTTAGAAATTTTTTCCTTTTTTGCTCCATTTTCTTTATCAAACCTGTCAGTATGTACTGGAACAGCAGAGGTCGTTCGGTTACTTTTACTACCATTTAGGAGTGAGAAGAGCGATATCAGAATATTTACGTTGTTCTCCGAACACCAGCGATGGCAAGCCCTACTGGACATCTTTTATTCCTACAGTATCCGCTATGGGGCAATATTAAAGAAAATTGAAGAAAATATCATAAGTCCTCAAAATCTATCCAATAACTCATGGAGATAAAGATAATTCAAGATCCAGAAATAAGATTTGGAAAACCCGTAATTAAAGGCACAAGAATTTCTGTTTATGATATTTTAGAAGCCTTAAAGAGCGGTTGGACGATCGATGAAATTGCAGAGGAGTTTAATATTCCAAGGGAAGCTGTCATAAAATCGATAGAATTCATAGAAGAAAAATTGAAAGAAATAACTTTGATTAAAGTATGACTTTAGCGGACGAGAATGTTCACTACAGTTTGATCAAGAAACTGAGAAATTTGGGAGTAGAAGTAATAGCTTTGGTTGATTTTAAGAGGGGTTGAAAGATAGCGAAATCGTCGAATTCGCTAATTGTAAAAAAGATAATTGGTAAAGCTAAGGAAAGATGGTCTGTAGAGATAATTAAATTAAGAAGTAAGACCTATAACGATGTTATTAACTCCGAACCTTGCGTTTTTTGCTTGTGGTGTTATCTTTTCTCAGCTTTTCGAAATATGCGAGGCATAGCTTCCTCGAACTTCATTCGAAAAGGTGTCTGTTGAAGCTATTGAATGAATACTAAAGTTTCTCTTCGCTGAAAAGTTCACCAAAAACGTTAAGGTTGGAGAAGAGAAAGTTCTTGAAATAAACAGAAAGGTCAAGAAAGGTGCATTCTCCGGTAAAATACATAATATCTCTTGGTGACTATTACATCGTTTGTCCTCAGCTTTTACAGAAGTAGTTGTCTCAGACCGTCAGCTCTTCATCACTCTTCAGCACCCGCGCTCGTCATCATCGACGAAAATTCTACGACAGAATTTAACTTAAAACTTTCCGAGTGTGAGAGTGTGAGTAAAAACCGAATAAGCTCTCCAAATTTAATTTTAGATTGTAGGAGCTTCTATTATGCCCGCTGTAATCGATGCCTCGAAATGCGACGGCTGTGGAGCTTGCGTGGAGGTTTGCAGTCAAAAGGGCGGAGCTATCTACCTTGACGGTGGAGTGGCTAAGGTAAACGAAGACCTCTGCATGGAGTGTGGTGCTTGTACAAGAGCTTGTCCCAACAACGCTATAAGCATAGAATGGTAGCCGCTCAGATAGCGTAATACTCATCATCCATCAGCAGCGGGAGTAATCATCACAGCGGCTAAAATTATTAGGTTTTGAACCCTTTTAACTTTTTTACGCTTAAAAAATTTAGAGTTGCATCATTTTGATGTACTCAAAGGCTGAGTTCGCCGCTATTGCTCCATCTGCACACGCCGTGACTACTTGCTTCAAAGGATTATCGCAGCAATCCCCAGCAGCGAAAACCCCGGGAACGTTAGTTCTCTGTCGTTTGTCAACTTTGATGTAACCGGCGACATCTCTCTCAACTCCAAGATCCATAACTAAGTCAGTTGCTGGAGTAATTCCGACAGCTATGAAAACTCCGTCCACTTCTAAAACACTCTCCTCATTCGTCTTTCTGTTGAGAAGGATAAGTCTTTCAACTCTCTCTTTTCCTTCAATTCTGAGGACGATGCTGTCCCATATGACTGGGATGTTCCTCTTAAACAACTCTTCCTGTAAAGCCTTTTCAGCTCTCAATTCATCTCTTCTGTGGATTAAAACGACATCGCAACCGATTTCGTGGAGGTATATTGCATCAGTCACTGCTGTATTTCCTCCTCCGACAACAGCGACTTTTTTCCCTCTGAAGAAGTTTCCATCACAAGTTGCACAATAGCTAACTCCTCTTCCGACAAATTCCTTCTCCCCTGGGACTCCAAGTTCTCTATGCTTACCTCCGGTGGCTATTATCAAAGCCTTGGCTTTGTATTCAGCCATGTCGGTTTTCACGATAAAGAAGTCTCCGTCCTTTCTAAGTCTTTCCACATGCTCGAATTTGTGCACCGCCCCGAATTTTAAAGCCTGTCTTTTGATTCTTTCAAGCAACTCAAATCCAGAGCCTTCGAACCCTGGGTAATTTTCTATTTTCGGAGCTAACGAGAGCTGAGATGCCTCCACAGTTTCGAAAACAACAGTTTTTAAACCGTACCTTGTCGCGTATATCGCAGCTGTCAGTCCTGCTGGACCTGCACCTATTATCGCTACGTCAAATTCCCTCTCTTCGCTCTTCTCCCCTTCTATGTCGAGTATTGCTTCCACGTTCAGCACCTCCAAACATTTATAATCGTTCCCGAATTTTCACAACTTATGGTTTTGATGAGTAGAGAGGAGGTATTAAAAAAATATGGTGGTGTTGAGTGGATTTCTCCTTACGAGAGAATTATCGCCATGCATGACGGATCTTATGTTGAAATTCACGAGTTTCACGCGAGAGGAAAGTGCGTAGGCGGAGCAGCTTGGGAGACTTATCACTACCCGAGGGTGAGCAACCTCGTTTTAAAAGCAAGGAGGGAGGGAGCGAGGAACATCTTCGTTTTGAAAAAGGGAGAGACAACTTTAAAGCTTGTGCCGGGAATTGCCGGAGCTGGAATTGAAAAAGTCGAAGTTGGAGAAAATGTAGAAGTGACTTACGCTGGTCTTGCGGGAGGAGGCATAGCTGCTACTGTTTGTAGAGGTATGGCTGAAAACGTTCTGGGAATTGAAATTCTCGAAGAGGGCGGAGGAGAAAAGCTTGGGAAAGCAAAACTCGTTCTTCCAGCGATGGAGAAAGTTGTGATTGGCGTGGATGACACGGACAGCAAAGAAGGGGGAGCAACTTGGGCGCTGGTTAACGAAATCGCCTACAAAATTGAGAAAGAGAATCTCGGATATTATCTCCTCCACACGATTACCCAGCTGTACACGAAGAACCCTTATAAGACGACGAACTGCGTTTCGATTTCAGTAACTTTTGCAACACAAAATTCGGAAAAACTAGTGAAAATGTTCGAAAATGAGCTGAAGAAGTCTACTTTCAGCGACGAAACTGCTATGGCGGTTTACAAAAAAATTTTGGTTAGCGAGGAGTTGTTAAAATTTGGAGAGAAAGTAAAGAGGGAAATGGTAGAAATAGAAGAAGCTGAGGACATTGCAAAAAGAAATAATGTAGAGTTGATAGAGATTACCGGGAGACGAGGAGTTATAGGGGCTTTAGCAGCAGTGGCTTACAGCGATTTGCCAGATGAGGCAGTGAGGGTTTATGCTTGACTGGAGAACGAAACTCGAAATAATAGTGAAGGGAGTTAAGGGGAACGTTAGAAGCTACAGGAAGAGCGGTGGAGGTCCAACTGGAGGAGTTGGGTTTGAGATAGAAGGCAGTATAGTTTCTGCTCCGAACAAGCAGAAGTTCGTCGAAAATTCCCCTTATAGGATTGAAAGGATCGATGGAAGGTATTACCTCTTCAAAAACGATGAAATTGTTGGTGAGGTGAGGCTGCCTAAAGCCGAATACTACTCAAAACCAACGAGTTTTGGTATTGAGGCAGGGAGGATAGTTGCACTTGATGGAATTAACGCTTTAGTTACTGCCGTATCAAGGAAATGCGTTTTGTGGAGGGAGAAAAGGTGTAAATTCTGCTCGATAGAGGTCGGACTGAAAAATGCTATCGTGGAGAAAACACCCGAAATGATCGCCGAGGCTGCGAGAATGGCTTACGAAGAAGACAGCAGCAGACATCTTACCGTAACCTCCGGCATTATGCCAGAAAAGGATAGAGGAGTTTTAAGAATTTCCAAAGTTGTTAGAGCTGTGAAGAGAGAGATCGACATTCCAGTCCACGTTCAAGTTTATGCTGCTGAGAAAGATCTTCTTGAGCTGCTTTACGAAAGTGGCGCAGACACGATAGGGATTCATGCAGAAGTTCTTGATGAAAAAATTAGAAATGAGGTGGTTCCCGGAAAGCCGAAGCTTGAGGAGTATTTTAAAGCTTGGGAGAACGCTGTAGATGTTTTTGGTAAGTGGAAGGTTAACAGCTGGGTTGTTCTTGGCTTTAATGAAGATAAAGTTAAAACGGCTGAAAACGTTAGAAGGATGGTTGAAATAGGTGTAACTCCTTTCCTCGCACCCTACAGACCTCCACCTCATTCCAACGAACAGCCGGTTAATGTAAGTGAAATAGCAAAAATTTACGAACTTGTTGAAAGAGATGTCAAGCGTGTGGATATTAATAAAGCTGAGGCTGGTTGCTTCACCTGCGGAGGTTGTACGGCGGTAAAAGAACTTATAGCGAAACGCTAACTTTCGATTTTCTTCTTCAGTTCGTTTAGGAAGTACTTTAATTGTCCCTCTATTTGAACGCTTGCCATCGGATTGATTATCGCCGCCATGCTTCCGAGACCTTCAACGGAGAGGATAACTCTTATCTTCGTTCCTCCATTTGCTTTTTCCACTTCAAATTTCCCCCTCCATAACAGATGTTTCCCTTTTGCTTCCCATTCAACCGGCTCTTCTCTAACGATCTTCGCTTCCAACTCCTTTGTTTGAGTTATCATCGACATAGGAGCTCTGATAAACCACTTTTCTCCACTCTCGGAAGTATTTTTAACGAACTTAAAGCAATTGCCAATCGCTTTCAAGTCCAAGAGAACTTTCCTAACTTTCTCAACGTCTGCTGAAACGACAATTTCTCCTTTAGCTTCAGCCATAAATTACACCTCCAAAAGCTCCTTAGTGAAAGTTGTGAGGAACTCGACTTTTTCTCCAACGTAAATTGTGTCCTCAACTCTGAACCCTCCGACACCTCTAATTGAGAGGACGGAATGTCCGACCGAGAGAGTCATTCTCTCTTCGACGACCTCTCTCAAATCCTCAGGAAATATCGTTGGAAACGGAGTCTCTTCGAAATTCAATCCGATTCCATGGAGAAATCCTTTTACGTAGAAATCTCCAAAGCCTTTGACTTTCATAAACTCTTCATTTCTTCTCTCTATCTCAAGAATCGATATTTCGTTCTTTTCTTCTTCGATCATTTCAACAACCTTTTCCTGTAATTCCACGTAAGCTGAGTGCGCTCTCTTTTGCTCTTCAGTAGCTTTTCCGACGACGAAAGTTCTTGCAATGTCGGCACAGTAACCTTCGTAAACCGGGCCTATGTCTATTAAAACCAAATCACCCTCTTCAATTTTTTTGTCCGTAGCCAAGCCGTGAAGCCACAGACTCCTTTCTCCGGAATTGACAAACATCGGAAAAGCTATTCTTTCCGCACCTTTCTTTCTAATGTAGTATTCCACTTCATTGGCAACCTCCCTCTCGGAAACTCCGGGCTTCAAGACATCCAAGACTTTTTCCATAGCGATATCTGCAAGTTTTCCGGCTTTTCTCATGAGTTCTAACTCGTATTCGTCTTTGTATTTTCTCAGCGGAGCGACTATTTGCTTCGCATCAACAACTTCTACATGGGGATTCATTATCCTAAATCTTTCCAAGAGAAAAGCTGGTGTTGAAAACTCCATCTCAACGGCTATCGTCGGGTTTTCTCCAAGAGAATTCATGAACGCTACGATGTGCTTCATCATATCTGGAAGGGACCTGTACGTTTTAGCCTCAAAACCGGTTTTTCCTTCCGCTTCTTCCTTTTCGCTATCGAAGACAATTAAAAAAGGCTCGTCATTAGCTGGAATTATCATTCTCGGTTGTTTTCTAACGTCTCCCGTGAAATACCTATAATTTTCGAGCGACAGCACGAGAAAAGCATCTATCCCTTCCTTCTCCATTAGTTCTTGAACTTTTTCGACTCTCTTCCGATACACGCTTTTCGGAATTTTCATAATGTCTGAATATCTGCTTTGCACACTCTTATACGTTTTCCCCAAATTTTTCATTCTATTTCACAACTCACTTTTTGATGCTTGGTTATTAATCTCTACTACTTTTATTTAGACTATTTTATTTAATTTTATAAATTAATTTTCAAAATTTATTTTAATTAATTTTAATTTTTTAT
>NZ_WANY01000060.1:0-3524 GCF_015521575.1 Ferroglobus sp. | reverse complement strand
CAGCAGATGCTTGCGATAGCGAGAGCTTTAATGGCGAAACCCAAGCTATTGCTCTTGGACGAACCTCTGCTTGGATTGGCACCTCTTGTTCAAAAGAGGATAGTCGAAGTTGTAAAAAGAATAAGAGATGAGCTTGGAGTTACCGTTCTTGTAGCTGAGCAGTACGCGAGACCAGTCTTCCCGATAATCGACAGAGGTTATATTATCGAGCGGGGAACGATCTCCTTTTCTGGGCCCTCTGAAGAATTGATGAGCAACCCGAATGTTAAGGCAGCATATCTCGGGGTGTGAGTATGTTGAGGGATTCTCTTCATGACAAAGTGTTGGAGATGACTGAAAAGGAAAAAACTGTGTTGACGAAAATTTACGAAATGGCTGAAAAGTATCCGGATCAAACTGCGCTAATTTTCTTAGGGGAAAAGTACAGCTACAAAAAGCTAATTGAACTTATAGAGAGTTTCTCCTCTGGAATTTCTAAACTTGGAGTTAAAAAGGGAGATAGGGTGATGCTTTATCTTCCCAATTCTCCTCAGTTCCTAATTTCCTACTTCGGATTGATGAGGATAGGAGCTATTCCCGTACCGGTTTCTCCCATCTACACAAGCAACGAAATAAGGTACATGCTCGAAAACAGCGGAGCTAAGGTAGTTATTTGCAGCGACACGAACATAGGTTACGTTAGAGCCGTTGAAGAGGTTGGAATTGAAAAAATCGTTGTGACGAACGTAGCTGAAATGCTGCCAAGGTGGAAGAGAATTGTTGGGGAACTGTTCGACAAAATTCCGAAAGGTAGCTACGAGAAATCGGAGAAAGTCGTTGAATTCAAAAAGCTGCTAAAGAGAGGGGAGAGTATTGAAGAAGCGGAAGTGGATCCGAAGAGGGATATTGCCCACATTCTGTATACTGGCGGAACAACCGGCTTGCCTAAGGGTGTTGTTCACACTCACGCTTTTCTCTTAAGCGGAATAATCGGATTGAGGGAGACTTACGGGGAAATAAGAGAGCTCGAAAATAAGTTCGTTGTTGTCGTTCCTCTCTTCCACATGTTCGCCTTGGATATGATAATGTCCACGACCCTCCACAAAGCCAATACGGCAATTTTAATGCCAAAGCCGAACATCGATGCGATTTTAGCGAGCATAGAGCATTACGAAGCAACTCTTTTTGCCGGAGTACCGACACTTTACAGAATGATTCTCGAACACGACAGAGTTGACTACTACGATCTTTCCTCTCTTAAATTCTGCTGGAGCGCTGGTGACGTTCTTCCAGCTGAGGTTTACAAAATGTGGAAGGAGAAGTTTGGAATTCCTCTTCATCAAGTTTACGGATCAACAGAAACGGTTGTAATCTCCGTAACAAGGCTTTCTGAAGAGCCAAAACTCGGTAGCGTTGGAAAGATAGTTCCGGGGAGAATAGCTAAGATTATCGATCCAGAAACGCTCGAAGAGGTTGAGGGAGAGGGAGAGTTACTTGTAACCTCGGAGTATCTAACCATGGGGTACTGGAGGAATCCGGAGGAAACTGAGAAGGGATTCATAGAGAGCGAAGGTTATCTGTGGTGTAGAACTGGAGACTTCGTAAGAATTCATGAGGAGGAGTTCTACTTCGTTGATAGAAGAAAGGACATCATCAAATACAAGGGATATAGAATAGCGGCGAGTGAAGTTGAGGCGGTTTTGCAATCGCACCCGGCTGTTATTGCCGCAAGCGTTATTGGCGTTCCAGACGAGAAGGTTGGAGAGAGGGTGAAGGCTTTCGTAGTACTGAAAGAAGATGCGAGAATTACCGCTCACGATTTGAAAAAGTGGTGTAGGGAAAGGCTCGCTCCTTACAAAGTTCCGGACTACATCGAGTTCAGGGACTTCCTACCGAAGTCGAAAGTTGGCAAGATTTTGAGGAGAGAACTAAGAGATCAGGAACTCAGAAGGGGCTGATTCGAAGATTTCCGGAGAAAAACGGAACTTGTAAATGTCGTAAACGAACATTAGGTTAAGCTCGTCCACGAACTCACCATGTCTATCTAAGAACTCATGGATCCACAGCGTAACTTCCTTAAAGCTCCTGAAAGCCGCCAATACCTTCCACCTCCTCACACCTCCAGTTACGGCGAACATAACAACGTGAGCCGAGTTTATCAGGTACTCATACGCTTCTTTCCATTTTTTGAAGTAGTGATTGTTGAAGCTCATTTCGATAAAAGCAAAAATCAAACTGTTCTCGTTGGGAATTATAACTTCCCTAATCGCACCACTCCTTTTTAACTCTTGTAAAATTCTCGCAACCCTCGTTAAGCTTATTCTAATTCCGTACTCTTTCAGCAGGGTTTCTCTGAGTTCTTTGACTGTGACGTTGGGATTTTTCACTTTCTCTTTGATTATGATCGTCTTAACTTTGTCAAGCTTCATACCTTCACCTTGCCTCTTAGTCACAAAGTGTTATAAGACTTAAAAATTAATATTTAATCATTTCGGAATCTTAAAGGGTGTTAGGGCTCTCTCCATAAGCAAATCGAAGCCACTCTTTTTACCTATCACCGGCTCTTTCTTCTTCCTACTCCACACGGTCTCTGGACGGGCTTGAAGAATGAAAACGTTCTTAGGAAATTCGAAGTCTTTGTCTATAGCCCATTCTATGTCCATGGGCTGAGAGTAATGATCTTCGATCTTTTTTCCTATTTCGGAGAGGTAAATTATCTCTTCATCGCTCAAAGATGGCTTTTCTCTCAGATCTTCCGGCACTTCTTCGTGAACGACTTTTCCATCTTTATAGACGCACCACACAATCTTTGGAGAGATAGTTCTGTCCAATATCTCCTTCGTGACTTTGTCGACGACGAACCTATCTGGAGTTACCTCCCCGCTGACTATCGCCTCTCCAAGCCCCCAAGCGGACTCGATAACAACTTGGCTTTCATCTCCGTTGGTTGGGTTCAGCGTAAACATAACTCCGCTGCTCCTCGAATTTACCATCTTCTGAACGACAACGGCAATGGAAACTTCGTAGTGGTCGAAGCCTTTCGTCGCTCTGTAGGCTATCGCTCTCGGAGTGTAGAGGCTACTCCAGCACCTTAAAACGTGCCTCACTACCTCATCCTCTCCCTTAATCCAGAGATAAGTTTCCTGCTGTCCAGCGAAACTTGCGTCAGGCACGTCTTCAGCTGTTGCTGAGCTTCTTACAGCCACAGCCACTTCTTCTCCAACCGTTTCGCACAGCTTTCTATAAGCTTCTCTAATCTCTTCTTCAATTTTTTCTGGAATTGGAGTCGATTCTACGATCTCCCTCGCCAAAGCGCTGACTTTTTCCAGCTCCTCAGTATTTTTGACATCGACCTCGGATATTATCCTCGCTATTTGCGCTTTTTTTCCTCTCTTTTTAGCTCCCTCAAGAAACTCCTCAAAAGCGTTTATTGTGATAACGAAGCCGGGTGGAATCGGAAAGCCAGCCTTTACCATCTCCCCTAAATTCGCTCCTTTCCCTCCGGCTATGCCGATATCTTCTTTGCTTATTTCATCAAACCACTT
>NZ_WANY01000059.1:0-2084 GCF_015521575.1 Ferroglobus sp. | reverse complement strand
GCTGAAAGCAGAGGATATGAGATTTATCATCTCAGGTTTTTCCGAGGGTGGAGTGAGCGTTAACAAAACCGTGATCGAAAACGGCGATGTAATAGAGGTCACTTTCCTCGATGAAAGGAATAGGCATGAACGGAGACATGGACACGAGGAGAGTCCTGATAGCGTGTACATCTACGTAATCGGATACACATCTCGATTCAGCGAGGAAGTGAACGTTTCGATATACTATAAAGAGGAAGACGAGGAACACGGTCACAGGGGACATCACAGAGACTCTGAAGGCGTCTCTGTATCTCAGAACTTCACTTGGAGTACGCACAGCAATGGCTATTTACAGCTTCCGATCGAGGTTTTCAAGCCAAGCGATGGACATCACGGAATGCGGGAAGGAGAATACACTCTTGAGGTCGTTATGCTGTTCGATGGTGAAGAAGAGTTCAACTTCTTGATAAAAGTAAAGACAGTAAAAACCGAAGACTAACTCTTTGGTAAAACTTTAAATATATTCCACCAAAATTTAAACGGGGGTTGCTGTTATGAGTGAAGTAGAAGAGAAGAAGGAAGTTGAAAAAGCTGAAAGTAATGTTGTTCCGGTTGGAATGAAAGTGGGATCGCAGAGAACAGTAATAGCTAAAGGAGACGAAGTTATCGTTGTTGAGACGTGCATAAAGGAGAAGGAAAACCCGATAACTGGGGAGAAAGATTACGTGATAGGTAACGAAGCTGCCGAACTTTACGGAGATGAAGCCGTTTACATGCTTCGCGGTGGTTTGCCGGGAGATGAGGAGGAAGCCGAACTGCTCAAGATATTCCTGACCAACGTTGCGAAACAATACGAAATACCGGAGAACACCTACGTAACTTACGGGATTCCATCGACCGAGGCTGAGGAAGGAGTAAATCTGTTTAAGAAGGTTATTAGTCAGGTGCCAATCGGCTGGGCTGGTAAGGAGGTCTGGAACGACTCCTTCTTAGCTGCTTTAGCTCTTCCGGAAGGATTGGGGATGTTGGATAAAACTTTCGTTGTGGTAAATCTTGGCTCGTCCACAACCGATGTCGTTGCCGTGAGAAAGGGGGAGATAGTTTTCAGCATGGTCACCGGAGAGGTTTCCGGGGATCTGGTGGACAGGTGGATAAAGAACGAAATAATGAACCTAACAAGAGGTGCAGTCAACGTCGACATTTCTACGGCAAGAGAGTACAAAGAAAAGTATGCGAACCTTAAAGAGTGGAAGAGCGTGAAGGAGACTGTTCAGCTCTTCGAAAAAGGGCAGTTCAGCTTCAGGTTGGACGAAGCGGTAAATAAGCCAGTCGAAAGATACTTGGATGCTCTGGTCGACTTCATCACTCTTGAGTTCCTCCCATCGCTTGCGGAATTCAACTTCAAAGCCTACAAAGTTATTCTTGAGTCGGAGTTCATATTAACGGGAGGAATGGCGGAGATTCCCGGACTGAAGGAGAAGTTCGCAACCAAGCTTTCAGAGGCTCTTGGTTTCGGTGTAAAGGTTAGAAGCCCAGAAAATCCGCTGACCGCATCTGCAAGGGGAGCTTTGCTAATCTCTCAGCTTAGAGTGAGGAGAGAATAAATGAGCGAGGAGGTTTTGAAGAAGTGGGATTCACTTTTTCAGGAATTGAAAACGTTTGTGGAGGTGGATCTACCGAAAATGGAGGAAAGCGTAAAAAAATCTGTGGAGAGGGCGAAAATCCTTGAAAGTAAAGTAGCTGAGGTGGAAAGAAAGCTTAAAACCTTCATTGAAGAGAACGAGACCTTCAAAAGGAGTGTTGAAGAAAAGCTATCTTCTCTTGAAAATATCGTCAATAAGAGGTTAGAAGAGCTCGAAAAGAAGGTAGGAGAAGAAAGAAAAGCTGAACTCGATTTATCGTTTGTTGAGGAGCTGAAAAAAGAGATAGCGGAGTTAAAAAACAGCGTTGCACAACTTTCAGTGGATGTATCTCAAATAAAGAGCAGTGTGGGTGAGAAATTCTGGGTAGCAAGGGAAAAGAAGGCTGAAAGAAAATCGCCGAGAATACTGTGAAATTATGGACCCCTACTTCAATTTGTCTGAGCTTGAAAAGAAACTTAG
>NZ_WANY01000058.1:0-15093 GCF_015521575.1 Ferroglobus sp. | reverse complement strand
GTAACCGTCACGATCTGGAACGATAGAGAAATAATTGACGTCGAACCCGGATATAGGGCTGAGAACGTTTACGGTTTGGCTGTTGACATAGGAACTACAACCGTGGTTGGCTATTTAACAGATTTGAGGACTGGAAAAGTTCTGGCAGTCGACTCGATGATGAATCCTCAGGTCACCTATGGAGAGGACGTAATGAGTAGGATAACCTATGCGATGCAAAATCCGGAAGGTTTGGAGCAGCTGAACAGAAAAATAATCGACGGAATTAACGAAATTCTGAAAAATGTCTGCGATCAGGCTGGGATAAAGCCTGAAGAGGTTAGCGAAGTGACGATAGTCGGCAACACGGCTATGCACCACATCTTTCTCAAAATAGAACCGAAGTACTTGTCTTTGGCTCCCTACGTTCCAGCATTACACAAGTCCTACGATGTGAAGGCAAGAGACCTCGGACTGAACATCTCAAAAGGTGGATACGTTCACGTTTTGCCTATAGAAGCGGGCTGGGTTGGTGCTGACAACGTGGCGGTTTTGATAGCCACGGAGCCCTACAAGAGGGATGAGATGTGCTTGGTTATAGACATCGGGACGAACGGAGAGATAGTTCTTGGAAACAAAGAGAGATTGATTTCGTGTTCTGCAGCAGCAGGACCAGCCTTGGAGGGGGCACACATAAAACACGGAATGAGAGCTGCAACCGGAGCTATAGAGCGAATCAGAATAGATCCAGAAACTTTCGAGCCGGAATACAAAACGATAGGCAACGCACCTCCGCGAGGGATATGCGGCTCCGGTATAATTGATGCGGCTGCCGAGCTTTACAGGGTTGGTATAGTTAAGAAGAACGGAAGGTTCAACCTCGATCTCGATACGCCAAGAGTTAGAGTCGCTGATGGACAGCCTGAATACGTCATAGCTTGGGCGAATGAGACGGCTATAGGGCACGATATAGTGATTACCCAAAAGGACATAAGAGAGATCCAGCTTGCGAAAGGAGCTATGTGCGCCGGAGCTCACATCCTCATGAAGGAGATGGGGGTTGAGAGCGTTGACAGAGTAATTGTCGCTGGAGCCTTCGGAAACTACATCGACAAGATTTCGGCTTTAATAATAGGTTTGGTTCCCGATGTACCGGTGGATAGAATAGAGTCGGTAGGAAATGCTGCTGGAGTTGGAGCAAGGCTCGCTTTGATAAGCAAAGAGAAGAGGAGAGAAGCCAACGAGATAGCAAGGAAAGTAGAGCACATTAAGTTGGCGGTACACCCAGATTTCGAAAGGGAGTTCTCGATGGCGATGTACTTCCCCCACATGGATAAGAAGAGGTATCCGAGACATGAAGAGGTTTTGAGGTTGAGAGGTGCGGAGTGATGTTTTGCGTTGAGTCGAAGGTAGTTGAGATTGGTGGAATCAAGATCGGCGGGAAGGGAGAAAATCCGGTAGTTTTAGTAGGAACGATGTTTTACACTGGACACAAGATAGTGGAGAAAAGGAAAGAAGGTAAGTTCGACAAGAAAAGGGCTGAAGAGCTGATAAACATGCAAGAAACTTTGAGCGAAGAAACGGGGATTCCATCCATGCTCGACATCGTTGCTTTGTCCGAGGAGGAGTTTAGGAAGTACATAGACTTCGTGGCGGAAGTTACGGAAATGCCGTTTATGATAGACGCTTGGAAAATTCCACCCAAGATAGGAGCCGCTAAGTACGTGAAGGAAATAGGTCTGGAGGATAGGGTTGTCTACAACTCTTTATCTCCTTGGAGCGAGGATTTGGAGAAAGAGGTTAACGAGCTTAAAGAAATCGGGCTGAAGCACGGTTTGACGGTTGCATACAACATGAACGATCCGAGCGTTGAGGGGAGGATAAAAATACTGAAGGAAACTCTCCTTCCGGCTTTGGAAAAAGCCGGATTCGAAAACATTCTCATCGACACGTCTGTTTTGAACACGCCGTCGATAGCTCTTTCCCTCTTAGCCTGCAAAAAAATTAAGGAGGAGTTCGGACATCCGGTTGGCTGCGCCCCTTCGAACGGCACGGATGTTTGGAAGTATCCAAGGGAGAAGTGGGGTAAGCTCGGTTTTGCAGCCGTGGATAGCGCAGCCCACGCGATAACGGCTTTGCTGTGGAACGACTTCATACTTTACGGAGCGATAGAAAATGCGAAGTGGGTTTTCCCAGCTGTGGCAACAGCCAATTCCATTTTAGCAACCTTCATATACGACGAGGTTGGTGAGCTACCTAAGGGAGTGCATCCCCTGAACAAACTCTTCCCCGAGTTCGTTGAACAGCTCAGGAAGTGAGGGGATCAAAATGCGGAAGTTAACCGTAATTTTTCTATTTTTAGCTGTAGCGATCTTCATTTCGGGTTGTGCGGAAGAAAAATCCGTAAAGCTCGTTAAGCTCTCCCCTCCAGACATGCTTGAGCAGATAAAAATAGGGAAGATCGACGCTTTTATAGCTTGGGAGCCATTTCCGAGTAAAGCCGCAAAAAGCGGACAGAAGATCTTGATGTCTTCCGGGGACATCTGGAAAAATCATCCGTGTTGCGTTGTCGCTTACAAGGTTGGAAAAGCCGACGAAAAGATGCTTGAAGCTTTAGTCTGGGCTCACGTAAAGGCTACGAGGTTCATAAACGATGAGAAAAACTGGGACAAAGTGGTTAGCTACGCTTCGCAATTCACGGGGTTGGATGAAGAGACGGTGAAGATGGCTCTGAGGAATATAAAGTACGTGGAGTATCCAGATGAGAAGGAGTTCAGGCATTATTACGAGTTTTTAAAGGAAGCGGCGATTCTGAAGAAATCAGTCAAAGAATTGGGATACGAAAGTGAGGATGAATTTTTCGAGAAGTTTTTGAGGAGAGATATCTACGAGAGAGTTGTGACAAAGCTTGAGGAGAATCCGAACTACGTTCCGGAAAAAGCCGGAAAAATTAGGCTCGGATATATAACAGCCGATTTGCACCATCTCGCTTTGTACGTCGCTTTGAAAGAGGGTTACCTCGACAGAGTTTTTGAGGACGTTGATTTGAAACAGTATCCCAACGGAGTTGCGATAATGGAGGCTTTTAAACTCGGAGAGCTTGATGCAGCTTATCTCGGCGGCGCTCCCGCAACTTTGAAGAGGATAAATGATGAAATAGAAATTTCCATAATTGCTGGAGTTAACAACGAAGGTTCCGCTTTGGTCGTGAGGAAGGAGATTAACTCGCCGAAGGATTTAGCCGGAAAAACCGTAGCAATTCCGGGATTCGGAACTGTCCAAGACTTCCTAATGAGGAAGGTTCTGAAGGAGGGAGGGTTGAAGGTAAGTTGAAGCAGAAAATTTACTCCGCTCTGCTCTTTGTCTTCCTCTGGTACCTTCTATACTTCCTAAACGTTCTTCCAGCCTTCCACGTAGTTGTCATAACTTTTTTGATGCTTGTTGTTAAAGCGGAGCCGGTTCTTGGAAAAACTCTCCTTCAGCACGCTGCTTCGAGCCTCTTAAGAGTTTTGGCTGGAGCGATAGTAGCTTTTTCCCTCTCAATCCCTCTCGGAATTTTGATGTGGTTTTCGAGGATATACAACCTTCTGCATCCGGCTATAGAGGTTCTAAGACCGATCCCTCCTCTTGCATGGATTCCCCTCTCCTACATTCTCTTCGCATCGTTCCCCAACCCGACTGTTTTTGCCCAAATCTTCATCGTAGCTGTCGGAGCTTTCTTTCCAAGTTTCGTAACGATTTCCGATTACGTCAGGGGAGTTCCTCAGGAGTTCATCGAATTGGCGAAGGTCTTCGGTGCGAAAAGCTTCGATTTGCTGACGAAGATAGTTCTACCCTACTCCCTCCCCGGAATAATCACCGGCGTTAGAGTCGGGCTCGGAGTAGGATGGATGAGCATAATTGCCGCTGAGATGATAGCCACCTCGGGCTCCGGTTTGGGATACTTCATTCTCGTCATGTACGAGGTCGGAGGAAGAATGCCGGAAATAATCGCTGGAATGGCTATGATCGGTCTTATAGGGTACTCGATGAACACCCTTCTTTTTAAATTGGAGGAAAGATTCCCATGGCGCTTGAAATCAGGAACGTGAAGAAGAGCTTTGGAAATTTAAAAGTTCTCGACGGAGTGAGTTTTGAAGTGGAAAAGGGAGAGTTTGCTTGTATTGTAGGAGAATCGGGGTGCGGTAAAACAACTTTGCTTAAAATAGTGGCAGGACTCGTTAAAGCAGACGAGGGAGAAGTTTTATACGACGGAAAAGAGCTGAAAACGGAAGACATAGCTTTCGTTTTTCAGGATGATCGTCTGCTACCTTGGAGAACTGCCTTGGAAAACGTGATGTTTTCTTTGGAGATGAGAATGCGGGAGCTGGATAAAAAGCGGAGGGAGGAGATAGCAAGGAGTTTCCTGGAACTTGCGGGGTTGAAGGGATTCGAAGACTACTACCCCCATCAGCTCAGCGGAGGAATGAGGCAGCGAGTCGGTATTTGCCGAGCTTTAGCAGTGAATCCCAAGGTGTTGCTTATGGATGAGCCCTTTGCAAGTCTTGACGCCCAGACGAGGAACAGGATGCAGTTAGAACTTCTGAAGATTTGGGAAAAGAGGAGAAAAACGATCCTTTTCGTAACCCACAGCGTTGACGAGGCTGTTTTCTTAGCAGATAAAGTCGTCATTCTTTCTCCACGTCCGGCAAAAGTCCTGAAGGTTTTAGAGATTAACTTGGAGAGACCGAGAGACAGAACTTCTCCAGAGTTCGTAGGGTACAGGAGGGAAATTATGAACCTTCTTCAGGGAACTTCTCTCTCAATTTGAACGACATTGTACCTTCCTTTAAGCTCGTAGAGGATTAGCAAATACAGAAGACAGCTTAGCTTATTTAACCACTCCACCAAGCTTATCCCTACTTTTCCCTCGTTGTTCAACCTTACAGCCCACCTCTCGGCTCTCCTCACAACGGCTCTCGCAACGCTTAAGTAAGCGGTAATTTCATCCTGCTCCAAAATTATAAACTTGTCGGGTTGCTCGACCTTCTCACCAACCACCCTTATAATCTCCTCAAGCTCCTCAACGTCCTTTTTCGTAATCATTTCTTTTCCGGATATCATCTCCGCTCCGACGTTGAACATCTTTCTCTGGACTTTTTCAAGAATCTCTCTCGTTAAACCTTCCGATTTAACTTTCGCCAAACCTATAAAGGAGTTAGCTTCATCCACACTTCCGACTCCCCAGATTTCGTCGCTGTCCTTAGAAATTAGCCCACTTCTCAGACTGGAGGTTAACCTTACATCTTTTTTCATTTCAGCCTCCCTCTTTTCGATCAAGCATGCCATTAAATTATTCAAGTTTTCTTGATTTTAATAAACTTTCTTGGTTGTGAGTTCAAGCTCAATCCAAGTAACATTTTGTCACATTTTCTTTCAGCTTTTACTTAATCTTCATCACGCCAATTTTTGAGCTTTTCGAAATCTTTCCGATAGTCAATGCTACCTTCTTCGAGCATACTTCTCAGCCAAGGACTTGTGTAAATCTTGTAGGTTTTTCCGAATTTCTCTCTGATAATCAAGTTTTTCTCTTCGAGTTTCTTGATTATCATCGAGATCTTGGATTGAGAGAAGCCAGTTTTGAAGTGGAGGGAGTCCTGGGTTACTCCTTCATTTTCGAGAACGAGTTTCACTATCGTGAATTCATCTTCCTCAAGCAAATTTCTGATTAAATCGAGTATTTTCCCGTTCTGTTTTTCTCCGACTAATTTATTTTCAGACTTAACTACTTCTCCCTTTTCCTCACTTAAAACTACAGCTAAAACTAAAACAAAGATTGCCACAAGAAAGAAATACCAGTTAAATCCGTGAAACGCTCCGAAGCAGGTGTTGGGATACGGATTTGCCACGATAGGGTTGAAGAAAGAGAAGAGTAAAAGGAGTATCCCAAGCAGGAGCAAGAGGTTTTTCGGAGTCGCAAGCTTAGACATATGAATTCATTAAGTTTTTCACCACTTATAAAACTTCGTCAGTTTGTTCACTTCTTGCAAAAACGCAGCAAATACAATTATATGTCCTTTTCCGTTGATTTTTTCATGAAAGTTATCGTTACCGAGCAACCGTGTGGGTATAGAAGTGAAGTAATTGCAAAGAAAATCGACAAAGGTGTGAAAATTGAGATATTTTCCGAATGCGAAGATGTTAGCAAGTTTGGGAAAGAACTGCCGATTTTAAGTGCAAAAGATGTTCTCACAAGAATTCCAGAAAATATAGTCTACAGAAAGGCTAATTTGAGACACTCCACCTGCATAATCCCGTGGGTCGTTTTAAAAGCTGCGGAAATCGAGCTGGAGCTTAACGTTAAGAAACTGCCAAAGATAGAGTTCGAGGACGACTTTTGATTATTGTCCAAAAAATTTCGATATGACTATACATCCGTACATGTTTTTGATCGTTTTTTAGGATTACATCCAGATGAGACCGAAATGTTTATATTGTTTCAAATCTGTAATTATTCTCAATGACAGTTATCGACCTTAGAGGTTTAACGTGCCCGGAGCCGATAATTAAGCTAAGGAAAGAGATGAGCAAGTTCAAACCGGGAGACGTGGTGGAGGTTCTAACCACAGACCCCGGAACTATGATCGACATTCCGATATGGGCAGGAAATTCTGGAATTGTAGTTTTAGAGTGTAAAAGGGAAGGAGACCACATCAAATTCGTTTTGAAGAAAATCTGAAGGGTTAGCAGCGTTAAAATCCTCCCAAAATTTACTACGGTTTAAATTTTGGATAATGTCTAAATAAATTCGGGAAAATTGGTACTAAAGTATAACGTATTTCGGGATCGTTGAGAGAAAGGTTTAAATATAGTTATTAAAAATTATAATTGTTTATTGTGGAGGTGGGAGTATGGGAAACAAGGAGTGTGAAGAATATGTTAAGGAAAGAATGAAACTGCTACCGAGATTTTTGAAGACCGTCTGTGAGGTTTGGCCGGAAGCGGCTAAAAAGTTTGCAGACTTCTACGAAGTAATATGGAGGGACGGAGCGTTAGATAGAAAGACAAAGGAGTTGATTTTCACTGCCATAGGTGTAGCGACCGCCTCTCCAAGATGTATCGTTCATGTGATTGCCGCCGTTGAAGCGGGAGCTACTGATGAGGAAATTCTTGAAGCTGTCACCGTAGGATTTATAGGAGCTGGTTTCTATCCGAACAATCCGGGAATTCCGTACGCATTCGAATACGCTGTAAAGGCTATTGAAGTTGCTCAGAAGTACAGAAGAGGAGAAGACTGGGAGTACTTAAAACCGCCGGAGTTCAGAGGATAATCTTCTATTTTTCGGTTTTTACTATTTTTACGTTATTTGGGGTGGAAAAATGCGTCCGAAAGAAGTTCTCCTTGAAGCTTTTGAATTGGGTGTTCCCGAAAGAGTTCCTGCGGTAATTTTCGGAGGAGGAATGTGGACGATCAAAAATTCCGGCAAGGATTTCCTCTACTATATCGGTAAGCCAAAGGAGTATGCGGAGGTTATAGTTAAAACGGCAGACATTCTGCAGTCGGACATGGTTTACCCCGGCTCAGGATACAACAACTTTCTGGCTGCTGCGATAGGAGGAAAGATAAAAGTCAGGCATATAGGTGCTCCAGATCTGGAGGGACCGATTATAAACTCTCCGGAGGACCTTGAAGCTTTAGAGATCGACAAAATTTACGAAAATGAAGCTCTTCAAACGATTTGGAAAGCCTCCGAGATCGTTTACAACGAGATTGGGGATAAATATTTAGTCGGAACTACTTCTTGGGGCCCTTTCACGAAAGCCGGGAATTTAAGAGGTGTGGAGCAGCTTATGAGGGACATTTACAAAAACAAGGAGTTCGCAAGGAAAGTGATAGACTTCGCCAAAGACCTCATAATGGCTTTTTACGAGCCAGTAATTAAAGATGCCGGGTTGGAGGCTGTAAGCATTGCAGATCCAACGGCAAGCGGCGATTTAATATCAAGAAAGCACTTCTTGGAGTTTGCCTTACCACCTTTAAAGGAACTTATAAATGAGATGAAAAAGCGTAAAATAGCGGTGTTTTTACACATCTGTGGAGATACGAGCGACAAGCTGAGAGAGATAGCGGAGAGCAAAGCCAGCTGCTTTAGCTTGGATCACAAAGTAGATCTCGGTTACGCTAAGAGCACGCTTAAGGGTGTTATATGTATAGCCGGTAACGTAGACCCAGTTTCGGTTTTAAACGACGGCACTCCAGAATACGTGGAGGAGGTGTCCGATAAGTGCATTCACACAGCCGCCGAAGGTGGCGGTTACGTTCTATGTCCAGGATGTGATATTCCCCCAACAGTTCCCCTCGAAAACATTCAGGCTTTTATAAGAGCTGCAAGGAAAACGAAGCTAAGGTAACTCTTCTTTATTTTTTATTTGGCTAAAAGCTAACTTTTATAAACGAGTTGTTGGCTATAATTAATTATGAGCGAAATAAACGGCGTCGATGTGGAATATTTGAAGCAGGTAGTGGAGGTAGTGAAGAAGCATCCAGAGCTTGGCAGAACTCTCTGGAGAGCGAGGTCTAAATGGAAAGACGGATTCAAGGTTGAAGTGAACATAAGGGACTTCACGATCAGAATGGACGAACCAAAGGATCTCGGAGGTACTAACACTGCTCCAAACATGGTAGAGTTCGTTTTAGGAGCTTTGGGAGCTTGTCTTGTTGTAGGTTACGTGATGAACGCAGCACTCAGAGGAATAGAGCTTGATAAAGTTGAAATAGACGTAGAGGGAGACATCGACCTCCCCGGCTTTCTTGGTTTGGAATCTCCGGAAAAAGTCTCTCCGGGATTTACGAACATCAGAGCGAGGGTCTTCCTTAAAACGAAGAAGCCCGTAAGCAAGGAGGAGCTTAAGGATTTGCACGAGACTGTTGTAAAAACTTCCCCCGTCGGAAACACGTTGATGAAGCCCGTAAATCTGGAAGTAAAATTAGAGGAAAGGAGAACAGTTTAACCTATGCAAATGACTTTGTCCGCTTCGAGAGCGAGATAGATGAACGTTGCAGCTCCAGCAACTTCAACCTCGTCGATTATGTCCTCTTCTTTTATTTTTCTCACCACGAGCGTTTGGGAGCAAACGTAAATTTTTACGCCAGCCTCAATCGCCTCGTTCAGCCTCTGCCTTATCGTAGGCACTCCTGGCTTTACCTCTTCCTTATCCAAAGCCCCCTTAACCATTATCTCCACCCCATCCTGAAAGCAGAAAACCGTCGTCTTTATTCCGAGATTCGCACTCAAGGCTGCAAGCATTAGAGTTGTTCTCGCTATATCCGGGTAGTTCAATCCTTTACTCAGAACGAAGACGAGTTTCTTTTCCGCCATGGGGTTAAATTTCAAATGAATTTTATAGCTTTTACCTCTGCTTCAAGTCCAATAGAAATTTAAAATCTAAGACTCCTGTCAAAACTCACGGAAGATTGCAGTGAACAAAAAAGTCTTCTTCCTCATGCATAAGAGTCGCCGGTGGCTTTTACGCTGATCTTTTTAACGGTCTCAACCATCACCCTAACGTTTCTGTTCGGAGTTAGTGGAGAAAGGGAGCAGCCGGGAGCGATTATGTCTATTCCAGCTTCTATCGCTCTAAGCGTTTCCGCTTCAACATCTTCGGGCTTTCCGAAAGGAAGTGTGTATATCGTGTCGATGTTTCCCATTATCGCCGCCTTTCCTCTCGAAATTTCCACCGCAAACCTTGCGTCAGTTTTCGAATCTATGCTCAAGCAAGTCGCTTTTGTTTCTATCATGTCCTCGATTATGCTCGTGCAATCTCCGCAGATGTGGAGTATGGTTATCCCTTTAATCTTTCTTATCAGCTTTCTATCGAAAGGCTTCGCAAATTTCGCATAGTTCTTTGCCCCTATTACATCCGCGGAAGCAAACATGTTCTCAATTACTATCGCATCTGCTCCCCTTTCTATCATGGCTTTCGCGTACTCTGCAATCGCATCAAGTCCCATTTCGGTAAACTCCTCAACGAGCTTGGGCTTTCTTATGGACATCTTCAGAATCTTCTCTATGTTCGCTATGTGAGCGGCTAAAGAAAACGGACCTATAACATGCCCTAACACCGGAAGAAAGTCCCCATACTTTTCAGCTAAAATTTCGATCGCATCAAGAACTACCGGTATTCTTCCCCTCTCCAAGAAGTTTTCGGGAACATCTATTCCCTCCGGAGCTACACAACCCTTAAAGGAAACTACCGGAATGCTACTCTTCTTTTTACCCCAGTTTACTTCCAAACCAAACGCCTCAGCCTCTACGGTTTGGCAAAAAGGTACGCCAACTCCTTCTAATCCGAGTTCTTCCCAAGCAGCGGAAGCTAAGGTGGCAAGCTTTTCGGGGCTTGAGTATGCATCTTTATAAAATATTCCAAGTTTTTCCATCTGCTCTATAGTGGCAGTCTGGTTGGCAGATAAAACTGGGGGGCGATCTACCTTTTTCAACTTAACTGCTTTTAAAAACCTCTCCTTTGGTGTCAACTCATTCGCAGAAGAGCTTTTTGAGATCCTCCTCATTGTAATTCACCAGCAACCTTTTTTCTTCTTTAATTATCGAAGCAACAAAGTGGGTCCCAGTCTTTACGACTCCGTCGATAGCGTGTATTTCCCTTAGAATTCTTTTGAGATCCTCTCTGTCCTTCGCCCTCGCTATGACTATGAAATCGAAATCTCCAAGGATGTAGTAGACCGCGAAAACTCCCGAAATCGACGCGAGCTTCTGTCCGATTTCCTCTGGCGTGGTGTTGTCGTAACTTACGCTCACAAACGTTACGGTGGTGATGTCAAGTCCGAGGGCTTCTGGATTTAGTTCGATCAATGTACCCTTTATAAGCCCCATTTTTTTGAATTTCTTCAGTCTGTAGTGTACGGTGGAGCGGGAAATGTTCGTAATCTTCGATATTTCGTCGAGATTGTAGCTTCCGTTTTCTTCCAAGCACCTCAGAATTTTCAGATCCTTTTCTTCAAGTTTTACCGCCATCCCTACCACCTCTTATTGTTCCCGATCGATAATAAAAGTTTCGCATTACTATATAATTCAAATTAATTTGATCACTATTCAAGTTAATTTGAAATTTGCGCAGGAAGTTAATTAAACTTTCGAAGAGGTGTTTAAATCCCCTCAGCTTGGCGACTTCTCATCATTTTCAGCAGCGGGAGTAATCATCATCGGGGAAATGTAGGGTAGCAGAATTTTGAACTTCTCTTTTCCTATTAAATCTTTCAGTTCTCTCAAACTCCCAAATGGTTTAGCTGAAACTATTTTCGCAGCTGTCGTTTTCCCGATTCCCGGAATGCTTTCGAGCTGGTACAACTTCGCTTCGTTTACATCCAAAATTGGAACAGCTGTTATTGACCTCATCCCGTAATCGACGACTCTCGCATCGACAAAGGTGTTCCTTTCGAACTCCCCGATCAACCCGACTAAGAGGGGATACGTTGCGAGATGTCTTGCGAAGGTTATTTTCCCTTTTTTTACCTCGCATCTCAAGTCCCTAAGCAACCTCCCCTTCGGAACGATTTTTTGCAGCATCTTGTTGTCTATGTTGTTCCTAACCTTCTCCTTGAATACTTTGAAGTACTTCTTATGTCTCCTAACGTTCTTGTAACCGATTTCAGCCATTGGCGTATTTGGAAAAACCTTCACTTGCCTGATGTTTATCCTCCTAAGAAGCAAACCTCTTCTCATAACCTCTTCGAGAAACTCGTAATTTTTCTCGAAGGTCTCCTTCGTTTCACCCTTCAAACCTATGACGAAGTTTATCCCCGGTAGAAAGTAGGGTAAGCCGTTGTGTCCAACGAATTTTCCGTATCTGTTCATAAGTTCTATCGCAAATAACACTTCATCCGGCATCGCTAAAAGATTGTTTTTTTCAACGACCTTTTCGTCTGCGCTTTCCAAACCAAAAGCAGCCACATTTCCGGAAGTTTGGTAGCATACAATCGTCTTTATTATCTCCTTACTCTCCTCCGGATAAACTGCTATGGTTTTCGGATTAACGTTGTCCAAGTGGAGGGTCTTAATCTTCGGACACCTCCTCCAGATCTCTCTGTGGAAGTTTTTCAGAGCCTCTGGATTCGGTTTCGGGATCTCTTTCGTAAAGTCGCCGAGGTACGTGAAGAAGTCCGTTTGATTTCCGAGCCTGAAGTGGCGAACCCCTTGATTGTAGAGAGCTTCTATCTCTTTTATCACCCACTCCGGGTCTCTCATCGAAATTCTGTGTATTCTCTCTATGCAAAAGCTGCACTTTCCCCAATAGCAGCCCTTATAAGTTTCTATCTCGCAAATAACGTTCGGATAATCGCTGTGCTGCTTCACAACTTCCGCTCCGAGAACAGCAAACTTGTTAACGAAATTTCTGCTCAAATCCTTGACTTCTCCGCCAAGCCTTTCGTACAAAGCGTGTTCGAAGGGGAAAGGAAGAACCTCATAGTCTTCCGTTAATTCCTTGTCGAGATCTTCGAGAACTATCGGTCCGACGAGAATCTTATCTTTTTCCGGGAGCAGGTGTTTTAGCTCTTTAGCCGAGAGGGGTTTTCCACCAAGATACTTTCCCGGGACGGCAATTCCGGCTATGACGATTACAAGCTTGGCTTTATCGAGCAGGGAGGGGTTCTTCCTAAACTCATCTATCGTGACGTATCTGTAACTGTATCCCAGATCTTTGAGCATCCCGGCTATGTATCTCGGATAGGGAGAAATGTAAGGAGGGACTCCCAAACAAGAAGGCTCGTCAACGTAACCGTCTAATATTCCGATCATTCTCCCCGCTGAATTTTAGCGTGTCCACCTATAATCGAGCTGCTCAACTCTAAATTTCTAATTTCGCATTTCTCATCGACGATGCTCCTCCACAGCTTGACTTTCCTCAGAATTACATCCTCGAAAACGACCGATTCGCTTATGTCCGAACTTTCTATAACACTGTTCTTTCCTATGTAGGCAAAAGGTCCCACTATGCTCCTCTCCCTAACTTCCACACCCTCCTCTATAACCACCGGCTCTATTATTTTGCTCGTCTCGTCGATTCTCGCATCTTCGGCTATGTAGCTTTTCATGTAACACTTAAAAGCCTCTATGTAAGAATCCGGATTTCCCACATCAAACCAGTTGTCGTTGAAGATGTACCCCAAAACTTCCTCTCTGCTGACAAGCCACGAAACGAAATCTCCGAGATTGTCTTTCCTTTCACCCCTCACGTACTCTGGAAGCATCTTCACAACTTTTTCGGGAAGCGCATATATCCCTATCCCGACCAAGGTCGTCAAAGGTTTTTCCGGCTTTTCGTAGAACTCCACTATTCTCTCACCGTTCATCACCGCCACGCCGTACCTTTTAGCAAGTTCCTTATCCTTAACGTCGTAAAGAGCTATGAGCGGCTTCTTTTCTTCTTCAAATTTTCTTACGAATCCTTCCAGAGTGAAGGAGAATATGTTATCCCCTGCAACAACGAGCACGTCATCATTTATACCCTTCGTAACTTCCGAAAGAGCTCTGACTGCTCCAAGCTTTTCCTCCTCTTTCGTCGTTTCCTCAACAATTACCTCGACCTCTTTGTCTTTAGCCCACTCTCTAAAGTCTTCGGCAAACCTCAAGTTCGTGGAGACGAGGATTTCGAAGTCGAAAGGCAGAAGCTTTTCGTAAATGTGGTCTATTATTTTCTTCTTACCCACAGGAAGTAAAGGCTTAGCTTTCGTTTTGGTTATTGGCCAAAGCCTCGTTGCGTAACCACCAGCCATTATCACTGCTTTCATTACGAAATCTGATTTGACAAGAAAGTTAAAACCTTTCGCTTCAAAACCCTTAACTACTTTCTCGGAAATTTGAAATCATGTTTTCCCACATAGAAAACGGGAAAGTCAGAATGGTTGACGTAAGCGAAAAAGATGTCGTTCTTAGAATTGCAACCGCTGAAGGCTTTATTAAGCTTAAAAAAGAGACGATTGAAGCAATTAAAAGGGGAGAAGTCGAAAAAGGGAACGTCATAGCCACGGCAATAGTTGCTGGAACGCTTGCGGTGAAAAAGACTTCAGAGCTAATTCCGATGTGTCATCCAATTCCGATAACTTCAGTCAAATTCGACTACGAATTCGAGGATGAAGGAATAAAGATGTCGTGCGAGGTGAGAGCTTTTGCAAAAACCGGAGTTGAAATGGAAGCTCTAACGGGAGTGAGTGTTGCTCTGCTTACTGTATGGGATATGGTGAAGTCGATGGAGAAGGATGAGAAAGGCAACTACCCCGAGACGGCTATAAAAAACGTAAGAGTTGTCGAGAAGGTGAAAGCTCCCTGATTCCCAAAAACCGAGGAGAATATTGGATACTTCTTTTTTTGAGATTTTCTCTCAGAAATTTGAAATATCGAAGTGGGGAAAACTTTTTTAATCTTTAATTCATGATACAATTATTGTGATAATCAACAACCAGCTAACATTTCTCGAAAGTAAATTCGAATTTCTGAAAGGGGAAATCGAAAGAGCGAAGGAAGAGTATGAAAGGAGAATTGAAGAGATAGATAGAGAAATTGACGAAATTTTCAGAAATCTTGAAGAAAGTGGAAAGAAGATAACTAACAGAATTCTTTTAAACCAGATTCTCGACGATTACATTCAGAAAAAGCTGGGAAAGGGTGAAATGGAAATTCTGAAAGAAATTGACATTTCTGCCAAAAAAAGAGAGAGAATTATTTTTGCCAAGTACGGCAAATTTAACGTTCTTTTGAGAATTATCTACAAAGGTGATAATAACTTTCAGATTCTGAACTGCGAGCTTTACGTCGTTTAGCTGGGTAACAATAAAGGAACTTGTAAAAAAGTTAAATATCTTTAAAATGGACGAATCACTGTCTGAAGTTCGAAATAGCAACTTACAATTTTTTAAAAAAAGGACAACAGCATAGATTTTCATCTGATCTTCGAATCATCTGTCCACTGCTGGGTAAAGAAGTTTGAGGAAAATTGCCAATTTCAACGGAAAAAAAGCAGAAAAATCTCACAGCAATTGACTAAACCGTCGTTAAAGCTAATAAAATACGCTAAGAAATTACCTCACGGCGAAGTCTTCCGTCGGGGAGGTTCTTAACT
>NZ_WANY01000057.1:0-6863 GCF_015521575.1 Ferroglobus sp. | reverse complement strand
GTATGGTCTCCGGAGCGTTCGATAGGGATCACGACATCCTCTACATCTGCTACGACAACGAAGCTTATCAGAACACGGGAAATCAGCAAAGCGGGTTAACTCCTCCGGGAGCGAGAACAACAACAACACCGGTTGGAAAAAGACAGCCCGGAAAGATAGGGAAGAAGAAAGATATGGTGAGCATAGCAGTCGCTCACGGAATTCCCTACGTGGCTTCAGCTTCAGTAGGCTACCCGAACGACTTGAAGAGGAAGGTAAAGAGGGCAGTTGAGTTCGAGGGAGCGAAGTACATCCACGTTCACTCTCCCTGCGTTCCCGGATGGGGAATCGACAGCAAGCAGACGGTCGAAGTGGCAAGACTCGCCGTTGAAACCGGATTGTACCCGCTCGTAGAATTCGAACACGGAAAGCTCGTGAGGGTTATGAAGATCAAAGAGAAGAAGCCCGTGGAAGAATACTTGAAGGCTCAAAGGAGGTTTAGGCACTTGTTCAAGCATCCAGAAGGAAAGAAGATAATAGAAGAGCTTCAGAGAATTGCGGATGAAAACATAAAGAAGTACAACCTCCTACAGCAATGAAGGAAAGAGAAGCCTTAGAACTTTCGAGAAAAATCGGAGAAGAGGTAAAAAAAGAGGTAGTTAAGATTAGCGGTAAGAGAGAAGCTGGAGAAGTAGTTGGAATCGGAAAGGACGGAACGCCAACGAAGAGAATTGATCTGGTAGCTGAAAGAAAAGCCCTCGAAATATTGAGGGAAGCTGACTTAAGAGTTGTTACCGAAGAGTCCGGAGTCGTTGGAGAAGGGGAAGTGACCGTTGCCCTCGACCCAATAGACGGAACGTTTAACGCAACGAGAGGCATTCCGATTTTTTCAATTTCTCTATGTTTTTTGAAGGGTGAGAGAATAAGAGACGCTTTCTTCGGTTACGTTATGAACCTCGCCACCGGAGACGAGTACTACTCTCTCAACAACAAATCGTATAAAAATGGTGAGAAAATAGAGGTTTCAAAGAAGGAAGATGTCGAATGTGACGTCGTGATTTACTATCCGAAAAAGAAGTACCCTTTTAAGAGAGTCAGAATCTACGGCTGCTCTTCACTGGAGATCTGCTACGTTGCTGAAGGGGCGATTGACGCTTTTATAGACATCAGAGTGAGCGAGAGGAGAGGTGATGAGGTCGTAGGCTACCTCAGAAGTTTTGACGTTGCCGCAGCTTTGTTCATAGCGAAAAATGCGAAGGCTAAAATAAGCGATCCAGAGGGAAAAAGCGTTGAGGAAAAAGTTGTGAGCATGGAGGAGAGGTTCAGGCTTGTAGTTGCTAACGAGAAACTCCACGAAAAAATTCTAAGAGTGCTATGAGAGTCGCTCTCGTTTACAAAAAAGAGTCGGAAAGCGTAGCTGAGAGAGTGAGAAGGTTCTTAGAAAGGGTTAGCGACGTCACAGTCTTCCCCTCACCCTCCACCGAACTTGAGGAGTTCGAAGCACTGGTAATTGTAGGTGGAGACGGAACAGTTTTAAGGACCGTACAGGAAATAAAGAACGTCCCCCCAACCTTCGTCGTCAATACTGGAAGAGTTGGAATTTTTTCCCACGCTAATGCGGAGGATTTCGAAAATAAGCTCGAAAAAGCTCTCGAAAGTATGGAGTACGAGAGCTTCATGAGGATAGAGGCTAAGGTGAAGGGAAGCATTTTAAGAGCCCTTAATGAGGTGAGCGTTCTCACTCACACGCCCTCAAGACTCCTTAAGTTCGAAATTTGCGTCGACGGAGAATTGATAGAGGAAATTCGATCAGACGGTATGATCTTCTCAACACCCCTCGGCTCCACAGCATACAACCTCTCGTCTGGTGGCCCAATAATCGATCCGAAGCTTGAAGCCGTCGTAATTACTCCAGTCTCTCCCTTCAGACTCGGATGGAGACCTTGGGTCGTTAGCGGGGAGAGAACGATCTTAGCTAAAATTGAATTGAGAGAGGCTGTTGTTGTGGCTGACGGACAGAAGTCCATCGTCATAGAGCCGGGGGAAAGTGTGGAAGTGAAGAAGTCCAAGTATCCAGTGAAATTTTTTAAAGTTGAGAAAAGGCTTGAAAGAATGTCGAAAAAAGTGAGAGAGTTAACATGAAGCTTTTCGGAGTTATAGGCTACCCAATAAAGCACTCCCTAAGCCCAGACATGTTTAACGCCGTATTCAAACATCTAAAACTCGACGCTATTTACCTAAAACTGGAGGTAAAGCCAGAAAACTTGAGAGAAGCTTTGCTCGGAGCAAAAGCCCTCGGCTTTGTTGGACTAAACGTGACGATACCCTTCAAAGAAAAAGTTCTTCAATTCGTAAAAGCAAAGGGAGTGGCTGAAAAAATTAAAGCTGTAAATACCGTAAAGCTCGAAAGCATGGAAGGATACAACACCGACGCATACGGTGTTGTGAAGTCCCTTGAAGAGCATAACGTCGATTTTTCCAGTAGATTTTTGGTTATAGGAGCCGGTGGGGCTGCGAGAGCTGCCGTTTTTTCGCTCGTGGAGAGGGGCGGAGAGGTTTACGTAACCAACAGAACCGAAGAAAGGGGTAGAAAGCTTGCGAAAGAGGCTGGCTGTTACTTCGTGAAAACGGGAGAGCTCGAAAGAATGAAATTCGACGTTTTGATAAACGCAACCCCCCTCGGAATGGTAGGGATGGAAAAAGCCTTACCAGTTAAAGAAGATGTAATAAAGAAAGCTTCTGTCGTCTTCGACATGGTTTACAATCCTGCAGAAACGCTCTTCGTTAAAAAAGCCAAGGAGCTCGAAAAAGAAGTTATCTACGGATACGAAATGTTGCTCTACCAAGCTTACGAAGCTTTCAAGATCTGGAACGGATTTTATCCCCCGCTGGAAGTTATGAAAGAGGCTTTGCTGAAAAAGTTAGGCTTTTATCCAGAGTAAGTCAACTGAAAAACATGATGGAGGGCATGACGACTCTCGATTACATAAAATTCGTCAGAGAACATCCCGAGCTTAAGTGCAAGGAATGTGGGAAAAGTTTCAAAGACGTCGTCTGGTTTATAGACTTCAAAGAGGATGAAAAAGGAATAGAAGTTAAGGGAAAGGGCAAAGGGAGAGTCTACGTAGTTTGCTGCAATTGCGGAACCGAGAACGACCTCCTTGAATTAGTGGGTTGAATTTTTTCCCATATTTTTATTCAAGTCGTCCCGTTAGAAAAGTCACCGACTCAATAATTTTTACAACCCTACGCAAGGTTTAGAGTAAGCTGCTGATTCTAACACCGAAAACTATATATTTAACCTATACCGATTTATTTTGAAAATTAAGTAAGGAGGTGTTAGAACATGACCGAGTTGCCACTCGCACCGGTTGACAGATTGATTAGAAAGGCTGGTGCTGAGAGAGTTAGTGAAGAGGCTGTCAAAAAGATGGTCGAAGCTTTGGAGGACTACTGCACCAAGATAGCGAAGAAAGCTGTTGAAATTGCCAAGCACGCCGGAAGAAAGACCGTCACAGCTGAGGACATAAAACTCGCTGCTTCAATGGTTCAGTAATTCCATTTTTATTAAATTTTTTATATTTTCATAACCTCTTTTTGGCTTCAAAATCTCAACGACATCTTCGCATCTTAGGTACATCAGCCTTCCCGCTATTTCAGCAGCCCTTCTGTATCTTTCTCCGTCGCAAACAAAGTACTTTCCCGGGGTGACTATGACAACCCTATCAGCTTCGAGGGACTCCTCGTTAGGGTAAGCGAGGTTTCCTGAGGATTCAACAACCAGAACTTCGCTTTTCCTCTTCAATTTCCTCAAAATATCGTTCGACAACTCCCTTCCAGAAAGTAAGAGATCGTCCACTTCGTCAATTTCAACTCTCGAAAATTCTCTCTTTCTTAAAATCCCTTCAATTCTCTCGAAGAACGACTTTACAAATCTGCTCACCGGCTCCACGACGTAAGTGCTTTTTTCAACTCTAATAATGGCGGTCTGGAAAATTGGAGAGTCCAAACTCGCTGTATTCCAGTCTACGGACTCCAAATCGATGGGAAGAAGGAGAGAGAAAACTGGATTTAAAACTTCGAATCCCTCCTCGCTTTTTACAAGCTCGTTAACCCTCAGAACATCATGACTGACGAATTCCTCCACTTCAAGAATTCTTTCAAAAGCTTTTGCGTGGTAAAAGGCGTTGAGAGTCGATAACGGTTTCGAAAACGTCACGGCAAAACCTTCTTCTTTAAAAGCTTTCACGATCTCCTCAGCCACTTTCGTCTTTCCCACGTGCTGTCCCACTCCAACGACAAGAATCAGCACGAAAATTGCTAAGACAAAGTTTTTATAAAGTTTAAAGAAGTTCTTCTTCGATGCTACCGTTAAATCCGAATCAGATGAAAAAGATGATGAAGCAGATGGGCATAGAAATGGAGACAATCGAAGCTGAGGAGGTTATAATAAAGACAAAAGATGCAGACTACGTTTTCAAAAATCCGGTGGTAAACAAAATTTCAGCCAAGGGAATAGAGACTTTCCAAGTTACCGGAAGCTACGAAATCGTTGAAAAAGTCGCAATAAACGAAGAAGATGTCAAACTTCTAATGGAGCAAGCCGGAGTTAGTGAGGAGGAGGCAAGAAAAGCCCTCGAAGAGGCTAAAGGAGATCTTGCGGAAGCTTTAATGAAATTACAAGGAGAATGAAACCGCCAGTCGTTCTGATCAGAGGGAGAAACGCTTTCTTAGTTGAGAAGTTCGAAGGAGAATTGCATACACACAAGGGCATAATAAAGCTTGAAGAATTGAGAAGCAAGAAGTTCGGGGATAAGGTAAAGACACACCTCGGCTACGAGTTCAGCATCATTCCCTTCAACGCTTCGAAGTTCTTCCAACTTTTCAAAAAAGGACCGACCCCAGTGATGCCGAAGGATATCGGAGCGGTGATAGCTTACACAGGCTTACAACCGGATTCGCTTATTTTTGACGCAGGAACCGGTAGCGGAGTTGTCGCCGCATATCTCGCTTACTTCAACAAGTATGGAGAGGTCGTGACGGTCGAAAAAAGGGAAGACTTTGCCAAAATTGCCAGAGAAAATTTCAAAAAGGCGGGATTGAAAAACATCCATCAGATTGTCGGAGATGCCATTTTTGTCGCTGACGGCTTTAAGAAAGAGTTCGATCTCGTCTTTTTGGATATGAAGGATGACGTCGAGTTTTTACCAAAAGCTTGGGAGATTTTAAAAGAAGCAGGCTACTGCGTTGTTTACAACCCCTACATCGAGCAGACCAAGGCTGTTTACGAGAAGATGAGAGAAGTTGGTTTCAAAGAGCTCGAAGCCTTCGAGCTCGTGAAGATAAACCTTGAGTTCAAAAGAGTCGGAACGAGACCCTTTACGGAAATCTTCCACACGGGTTATTTGGTTTTTGGAAGGAAGGTTTGATCGTTAAACATTACCTTCAATGATATTATTCAACCAATTAGACTTAATTTTGGTGGTACCATTAAATTGTCTTCCTCGACAAAATATATTTGCCCTCTACTGAACCGGTGACGAACATTATTATTTCAGACTTTTTTCCTCTCGTTTAAATACTCAATAAATTTCAGAAAACTCAATAAAAGCAAAATGAAAGATATGAAGAGAACAATAAATTCCATTGTACCAGCTTTTTCAAACAATATACGCCTAAGGGTAAAAATAACTGTCAGTCCAAACACTATGCTCAACACAGCAAAAAAGTTTGTTTAATATTGCCTGTATCATAACTCATTTTAAGATGGAGGTTTAAACTTGCTGCTGCAATTAAGATATAAATGATCAACAGCAAAAATGGTCTGAGACTATCCTCTCCAGTGAACATATTTCTGACGAGCACTGAGGTCGTGCCAGTAAGCAGGAGCAAGGTAATAACAAAAATAAAAAAGGTTACCAATTTCAGGGATCTGTACTTAGAGCTTCTCATTCGCCCACCATGAACAATTCCCTAAAGCTCGGAAACACACCAATCTGCATCATTACGAACCAGAAAATTACGCCTGCAGCAGAATAGATGAAGCTGTAGTAGAAAGCCTTTGGATTTGTTAAAATCCTCTTCCACCCCTCGAAGTCCGTTACAAAGTGGTAAAAGACGACGAGGGGGATGGAGAGAGGGGAATATTCTGCTTTAAGGAATATCAATTCACCAACGATAAGAGAGGCTATTAGCACGTAGGCTACACTCATAACCGTGAAAAAAGCAATGTGAATGGGCAAAAACCAGTCGGGTAGATCTCTTACCTTTACGCCTCTGTAACCTTTCGACCATCGTTCGTAGATACTTGTCTTCCATGCAGGCACTCTACGTCCTTCCTTATCTCTTAACTCATATTTGCTTCGCTCAATAAACATCCGCGCCACAAACGATAACGCCGAGCTCATGAAAGGATATAACCAAACAAAACGGTCTTCGTAAGGCAATCCGAATCCAAATATAACACTAAGAAGTAGTATAAAAAAGAATTGAAGTAATTGGGTATAGAGGACTACCTCCTGCTGACTTCTCATATTACCCTCACCAAATCTTTGCCAACAAAGTATATACCATCGATCTTTCCGATAACGAATACTGTAACGTTTCCTTCTCTCAACACCTTTTTGACTTCCTGTCTGTCAAACTTCACCATCAATTCTGGATATCCATCTCCATCCCTGTCCTTAATCTTTGGATTCCTTACAAACCCATACTTGGTATCGTTTACAGCTGGGATTATTCCGTTCAGGTAGACTGTTGAAATGTTTATTTTGTTTACGTCGTAGCCCGGTATTTCAATGTATGCCGTAATCCACTTCCCTTTCGATTTCAGATTTATCGTTTTCGGGTGCATGTCAAGGCTGCTTGCGTTCACAGTAATAAAC
>NZ_WANY01000056.1:0-4895 GCF_015521575.1 Ferroglobus sp. | reverse complement strand
CCCGGAAGCCTGATCGTTAAGCGACCAGATTTCCCGGGGGACATGCCAGACCGGCTACGGACGCTTTAGGCCCAATAATAGTGGCCGCCACTCGGGCCGCCGGTATTACCGCGGCGGCTGCCACCGGCCTTGCCCGGCCCTTGCTATGGGGAGCTTTTTAGGCTCCCCGACAGCCCGTGCTATGCACGGGCACTCCGGCTAGCCCCGTCGCGGTTTCCCGCATTGCGGAGGTTTCGCGCCTGCTGCGCCCCGTAGGGCCTGGACCCGTGTCTCAGGGTCCATCTCCGGGCTCCCACTCTCATGGCCCGTACGGATCTTCGGCTTGGCGGGCCGTTACCCCGCCAACTACCTAATCCGCCGCAGACCCATCCTCGGGCTGCACGGCGCCTTACGGCAACCGTGCACTTTCGGGGATAGGGCATTCCAGCACCTATCCCCTATGGGGGTTTAGCCCCAGTTTCCCGGGGTTATCCCCCTCCCGAGGGTAGGTTGTCCACGTGTTACTGAGCCGTCCGCCGGTGCGCGGACTCCGAAGAGCCCGCGCCCCATGACTCGCATGGCTTAGTCCCAGCCGGATAGCAGCGGCCTCTGGCAGGATCAACCAGAATTGGCGGGGGAGAGAAAGCGGTGAATACGTCCCTCTCCCGCCGGATTTGCCCTGCTGGCAAGCCCATCTCAGACGTGCCTTGCGGCACGTCTTCCCTACTATGCCGCGGGTGGGAACCCCACTCCCCATCCTGGGCTTACGCCCCGTCGGAGTACTTGCCGGACCCGCGGCTTTGGTAATTTGTTATTATCACTTAGTGATTTATAAGCTTTATGCCACACCTTATTTTTAATCTCGGAGCTCTTCAAGAGCTCCTCATCGTGTTAATTGGCAAAATCTTCTTGGAATATAAACGTTTTGCTCGCAAGTTGTATCAATCATAAAAAGCACATCATAATTTTCTTATATATTTATCGATGTTATCAGAAAGTTCCGAAATCCAATCAATATTTCCCGGAGGATATTTTTTCCCCTTTAAAATTTCTTCTATTTTGTCAGCTACCTCTTCAGGTGTTAGATTCGTGGTGTCTATTTCGTGAACGTTTTCATGCTTCTCAAGAGCTTCGACGAGAATATAGTCTATTAGCTCAGCCTCCACGTTCTCTCTTATCTTCTCCTCGCTCCAACCCTTTTCAACAAGCCTCTTATAAAGAACGTCGGGACGACATCGGAGAACGATAACCGCCTCAGCATTAAGGTGGTGAGAAAGGTGTCCTTCAACGAAATCCGCATTAACCTCAATTTTTCCGAGACACTCCAGATCAATAATTTTCACACCTTCTTCTTCCCCCTCAACGCATCCAAATTTTTCAGCAATTTCGTTGACGCTAAGGACGACATACCCCCTTTTTCTTAAAATCTCAGCGACAGTACTTTTTCCAGTTCCCGGAGTGCCGGTTATTGCTATCAAAAGATCTCCTCCAGAGTTTTCAGTAAAAAGTCGTTCTCTTCGGGTTTTCCTACCGATATTCTTATACCGTTCCTAACCCCTCTAAAGTTTTTCAGATTTCTGACTATTACGCCTCTCCTCTCAAGTTCGTAGCAAACACTATCCGAATTTTCCGCTTCCACATACACGAAATTAGCCTCGCTTGGATAAACTTCGAAGTACTTTCCGAGAGCTTTTTCAAGTCTGTTTCTTTCCGCAACTATCTTTTCCACAGTTCTCTTCACGTACTCGATATCATCCAAAGCTGCAATAGCTGCCAGTATCGCAAGAGTCGAAATCGGAAAAGGGGGACAAACTTTCATGTACTCTTTAGCGAAATTTTCGTTCATAATCGCATAACCAACCCGGAGGTTTGCCAATCCGAAAGCTTTCGAGAAAGTTCTTCCAACTATGACATTCTCGTACTCTGCAAGCTTCGTAAGCCTTTTTTCAGTGAATTCAGCATAAGCCTCATCTATGAAAACAACACCCTTCACACTCTCAGCCACTTCCCTAACAAACTCGAAATTTTCAACGTTTCCCGTCGGGTTGTTGGGGGAGCAGATTATCGTTAGCTTGGCTTTTTCGTCGAATTCAACGGTTTCGAAATTCTCGTTTCTTCTCAAAAATTTTATTCTAGCTCCGTATATTTTTGCAAGTATCTCGTAGTAGGGAAAAGTTGGGATTGGGATCGCCACTATATCTCCCTTATTTACGAACATTTTGAAAACGTTTTCCAGAACGCCGTCCAATCCATCTCCAACGACGATCATTTCTTCGGGGAAGTTCACGTATTCTGAGATCCTCTCCTTTAGCTCCACAGGATTTTTTGGAGGGTAAACGTGGAAATCTCTAAAGTTTTTTACTACCTCGAAAACCTTAGGACTCGCCCCGTAAGGATTTTCGTTAGATGCAAGTTTTACGACCCTCTTCAAACCGTAAGCCCTCTTAATTTCCTCGACGCTCTTTCCGGGGACGTACTCCGGAACTTCCGATAGCTCCTCCCTTATCATCTCTTAATCACTATCTTAAGCTCCTTCCAGTCCTCTTCAACTCCTTTTAAAGTTGAAACCAAAGCTCCTATTACGTTTTCAAAAACCCTCCTTACGTAATCATTCATGGGCACTTTCTTTCCGTCCACTTCCATTTCTATCAAGCTATCACCCCTTGTAGTAAGGCTCTCTGAGCTGGACAGCTTTTTTAATTGCAGATATTAAATCTTTGCCTTTCAGCCCTCTAATATCAACAAGGTTATCGTTTCTCATTAGACACGGTTTAATTTTTCCGTCCGCCGTTACCCTTATTCTGTTGCAGGCTTTACAAAATTCGGAATTGTCGTATGGTTTTACGACTTCGACAACAACTCCATCCAAAAAATACTGCCTCCTCCTCTGCATGTTCCTTACTTTTACTTCTGTGGCGATTCTTTTGAGCTCCTTTTCAATTTCGGAAAGGTCGTAATAGCTGTTTTCGCTCCAGGGTAGCTTCATAAGCTCGATGAGTTGCAATATAACGTCTCCTTTAAACTCCCTTGCAAACTCGACCATCTCCCACATTTCATTTACGTTAACGTCCTTCATAACCACCATGTTCAGCTTTACCGGAGTTAAACCCACATTCACAGCCTCGCTCACACCGTTCAGAACTTTTTTTAACTCTCCCCCTCTCGTCAAAAGCTTGTACTTTTCCTCATCGAGAGTATCGAGACTGACGTTGACCCTCGAAAGTCCAGCCTCTTTCAGTTCCGCCGCAAGCTTTCCAAGCTTTATACCGTTGGTGGTCATGGAAGTTTCGTCGAAGATATTCAAAACACCCACGATTTCAACGATATCGTTCCTAACAAGAGGTTCTCCTCCCGTTATCTTCACCTTCCTTATGCCGAGAGTTTTAAAAGCCCTTCCAATCTCGCCAATCTCTTCCACGCTTAGCTCATTTTCTGCGGAATAACCTTCTCTGTGGCAGTAAAAGCACGATAGATTGCATCTGCTCGTAACGGAGATTCTCAAATTCGTAATCACTCTACCGAACCTGTCGATGAGCATAATTCTTCTGCCCTCCTAAGCTCCTGAGGAGTGTTGACGTTGAAAAAGGATATTAGCTTTTCGTCCAGCTTTCTCAAACATTCAACAGAGTAAAGATAAACTTCAGAGGAGCGAAAAACTGGTTTTAAAATTTTCTTTTCTCCGAGAGAGAAACTTTTTTCGATTTCCGGAATGATTTCCGGGGAGTAAATCGAAAAAAGGGGTTCAAATCGACCGTCTTTCCAGTAAGGCATCAAAACGTTCGCATTAATGTCTTCAGCCTCGGAAAATAGCTTTTCGGCAACTTTTCTCTTTGCAAATGGCATGTCACAAGCCAAAACAAGAGTTCTCTCTCCAAAGTACTTTAAAGCCGCATGAATCCCGGCTAAGGCTCCAAAGTCTTTTACGGAATCGACAACCGTCTCCACCTCAAACAGCTTTCTCTGCTTTTCATCTCTGCATACGATAACAACATTGTCATCCCTAAATTCCTTCAAAAGCCTGTCAATAATTCTTACACCGCAAATCTCAAGAAGGGCTTTCTCCACGTAACCCATTCGCCTACCTTTACCACCAACGAGTATGGCAACGTTCACAAAAGCCCTTTAATAAAAATTATATTAAGCTTGTCCAAAAAGCTCAGCATGGTATTCAACGAGCTTCTTAGTTTCAGGCTCAAAGACATATCCTACAAGAGAGTTCTTAGCTCCATGTGCACTGTCCCGCATCCACTGGCTGTAAAAGCCCACATAATGTTTTTAGAGACGAACCTCGGAGATCCGGGGATTTTTAAAGGAACGTGGGAGCTCGAAAGGGAGCTCATAAAAATGCTCGGAAAGCTCTTGCATAACGAAAAAGCTGCCGGATACATCTGCTCGGGAGGAACTGAGGCGAACATTCAAGGAATAAGAGCCGCAAGAAATTTGAAAAAAGTAAAAAAGCCGAATATAGTAATTCCGAAATCAGCCCACTTCTCCTTCGAAAAGATTGGAGACCTTCTTGCGGTGGAAATAAAGAGGGTAGGGCTGGATGAAGAGTACAAAGTGAACGTAGCCGAGGTTGAGAAGGCGATCGATGAAAATACAGTAGCAATAGTTGGAATCGCAGGAACGACCGAGCTTGGGCAAGTCGATCCAATCGACGAGCTTTCGAAGATAGCCGTCGAGAGAGACATACCCCTCCACGTTGACGCAGCCTTTGGTGGACTCGTTTTACCGTTTCTTGAAAGAAAAGTTCCCTTCGACTTCGAATTAGAAGGGGTAACTTCCATAACCCTGGATCCTCACAAAATGGGAATGGCTACGATTCCCGCCGGAGGCATTCTCTTCAGAGACGAGAGCTTTTTGAAGCTGCTTGAAGTAGAAACTCCCTACCTAACGACGAAGCATCAGTTCACACT
>NZ_WANY01000055.1:0-9774 GCF_015521575.1 Ferroglobus sp. | reverse complement strand
GATTAGACTCTCTAACATCTTTCTGACATCTATCCTCTTTAGTACGACCGCATCTTTGTCTACGTCAGCAACCAAGAACTCATCTCCCGGTTTTATGTTCAACTTCTCTCTTATTTCCTTAGGTAGCAGAATTCTCCCCTTTTCGTCGACCTTTGTTAGGGGCATGTTCCCACATTTCCCACTTTGTTTGTGAGGTTATAAATATTGCGCTAAGGATCTGAGGAGGCTGACAACTCAACCACTCTAGATGATTGTAATAAAGCTATGAACGGCTTGCGAAAATTTCCAGTATTTAACAGGGTTTCTTATTGGGGGACGTCTGGATGTAGGTAGCTATGCCAAGGATTCTGACGTCGTTTGGAACTCTCTTTCAAAGAGGTTGAGCTTTTCATTATTTCCTTGAGCTTCATCAAAATTGGTTAAAATATATTCTGAGAGGGTAAAGTTTAAAGGTTTTCGAAGAAAGAAAAAGCAATTCTGAAATCGTTCCCAACAAAAACAATTTATATTCGTTATGCATGTTCATGCATATGGCTCGAAAGATAGTAATTTTAGCCTTGGCGATTTTGGTAATAACCTTTGGACTTTACTTTTACGAGCAGAATAAGAGGGAAGAACTGAAGATCTTGACGATTTCGACCACCACAAGTTTATACGACACGGGCTTTCTTGACGAGGTTGCGAGGATTTTTAAGGAGAAATACGGGATTGAAGTGCATTTCATAGCTAAGGGGACTGGGGCAGCTATAAACGATGCAAGGCTTGGGGTTAGCGATGCAATACTCGTTCATGCGAAGAGTAAGGAGGAGGAGTTTATAAGAGAAGGTTACGGAGTGAACAGAAAAATCTTCGCCTACAACTTCTTCGTAATAGTTGGTCCAAAAGATGATCCGGCAAAAATTAGAGGTTCGAATGTCGTTGACGCTATGAAAAAGATAGCGGAAGCTGGAAGGGAAGGAAAAGCTATCTGGGTTTCGAGGGGAGATTTGTCGGGGACGAATGTTAAAGAAATAACTTTATGGAAAGCCGCCGGTTTCGATTACGAGGAAATAAGAAAGGAGAAATGGTTTAGAGAAACTGGAGCTGGGATGGGTCAGACTTTACTTTACGCAAGCAACGAAAAAGCCTACACACTCTCAGATACCGGAACATACCTGAGATTTAAGAGAGCCGGAAAAATAGACTTAGAAATTCTCGTTGATAGGGGAGAGGAGTTAATAAACGTCTACTCGATAATAGTTGTAAATCCGGAAAAAGGTAATGAAAACTTCGATTTGGCTATGAAATTTGAGAGATGGCTCGTAACTGATGGACAAGAGGTTCTTAGAGATTTTGGAAGAGACGAATTCGGCATGCCTCTCTTCTATCCGGCTGTAGAAGTTCTGGAGAAGAAAATAGAGCCCTACTACAGCTGGATCGCGAAGTACGGATTCATAAACGGGAGTGAGTGTCCCAAGGAGTATAGATACAGAGCTGAGGAATATGGTATCGCTTTTTGGTGACTTGGACTGGGGAATCGTTGCCGAAATAACCCTCAGATCTCTAAAAGTCTCGGGTCTGGCTGCGATACTTGCTTCCACAATTGGGATACCGGTGGGAGTTCTCCTTTCTTTATACAACTTCACCGGCAGAGAATTCTTAAAATCGATATTCAACACCCTCCTTGGAATTCCGACGGTCGTAATGGGTTTATTTCTCTACCTACTCTTAGCCCCAAAAGGACCTTTCGGCTTCCTCGGATTGCTCTACACTGAAATGGGAATAAGCTTGGGACAGATGTTCCTCGTTCTGCCCATAGTTGTAAGTATAACCGCCACCTCAATTGAGCAGGTAAGTGAAGAAATATACGAGCTCGCCTTAACTCTCGGAGCCTCAAGAGCTCAGGCTGTCGTCAAAGTTTTAAGTGAAGCTCTTCCGGGAATCGTCCTCTCCTCCATAGCCGCATTCAACAGAGCAGTGGCTGAGTTGGGAATAGCTCTCATGATCGGTGGAAACGTGTTCGTTTACGGAGGCTTAGCAAACACAAGGGTTTTAACTACCGCAATCCAAATGCACGTGGCGAGGGGAGAGATAGACGTTGCGATAGTCCTCGGGCTAATCCTCCTATCGGTAGTTTTTGCGATCTCATGGATAATGAACTTGGTGAAAAAATGGCTGTGATAGAGCTCAGAAATGTAGTCAAGGATTACGGACAATTCAAGCTAAGCTTGAGCATGGAGATAGAGAGAGGAATTACTGCCATTTTAGGGAGCAGCGGAGCTGGAAAAACCACGCTTCTGAGAATTATAGCTCTGCTTGAAAGTTTTGAAGGAGAGTACTACTTCATGGGAGAAGAGGCAAGTGAAAAGCACAGGAAGAAGATTACGATGGTTTTTCAGCAGCCAGTCGTTTTTAGAGGCACTGTTTTAGACAACTTGCTCTACGCTTTATCCTTAGACAGCAATTCGAGTAAAGAGAAAGCCGAAGAAATTTTAGAGAAATTGAACCTCCTTGAGGTTGCGAAGAAGAAGGCTAAGAATTTAAGCGGAGGGGAAAAGCAGAGACTCGCTATAGCGAGAGCTTTGGCAATCGAAAGAGAAGTTTACCTCTTCGACGAGCCCACTTCAAACCTTGACGCCGAAAACGCATCTATAGTTGAGAAATGCATCAGAGACCTCGCAAAATCAGGAAAAACGATAGTAATAGCCACTCACAACATCTTTCAGGCTAAGAGACTATCGGATAAAGTTGCCTTTCTCCACAACGGAAAGCTGATAGAGTACGGAGAAACGAAACAAATTTTTGAGAATCCTAAAAATGAATTGACTAAGAAGTTCGTGAGTGGTGATGCCTATTATTGAACTCAAGTTCAGGATATGGATAGAAAAGGATGGAGAGTTTTTGATGGGAAAAGGGGGAGCGGAAATTCTCAAAGCTATAAAAAAGCACGGTAGCATATCTAAAGCTTCGAAAGAGCTGGAGATGTCTTACAGATACGTCTGGGGGTACATAAAAAAGATGGAGGAAAAACTCGGAAATAGAATAGTCGAGACCAAAAGAGGTGGAGAAAAGGGAGGAGAGAGCTCTTTAACGGAGTTAGCTGAGAAACTTCTTGAAATTTATGAAGAAGCAGAGAAAGCTTTTGAGAGGAAGATCGAGGAATTGAGAGGAGCAGTTAAAATCTGAACGAAAAAATTAAAAAAGTTAAAAATATACTCGAATTAATGAAACGCATAGCCTTATCTCTGCTCCTTCTAATTCTGTTCGTTGCCGCAGCGAATAATTATTTGAATTCCTTCGCCCCCTTCTCAGGAAGTTTATGGAAAGATGAGATCGAAATGAACAATCCTTACGGAAGGGTAGATATTTACTACGACGAGTTCGGAGCTCCCCACATTTACGCTGAAAACGAAAAAGCTCTGTTCTTTGCAGTAGGCTATTTGCAAGCCAAAGACCGACTTTTCCAGATGGACCTTCACAGAAGGTATATGAAAGGTCAGCTTTCCGAAATCTTCGGAGAAATAACTTTGGAAAGCGATAAGTTTCACGTTGAAATGGATTTCGAAAGCGCGGCAAAAGCTTCGTGGGAGGTTTTGAAGAGGAATAAAAGCGTTAGAGAGGCTATTCTCGCCTACTGCGAAGGTGTTAACGCTTACATAGACTCGGGAAATCTGCCGATAGAGTTCGTTCTCTTGAACTATAAGCCGGAGAAATGGACTCCGGTGGATACTCTGCTGATAGCAAAAGAGATCGCTTGGGAGCTAACCGGAAACTTCTGGGATTTGAAGAGGGAAGAGATAAGGAGAAAGCTCCCAGAAGCTCTCGAACTTTATCCAGCGAAACTCGGTCACGGTTACGAAATTCTGGAAAACTACTCCTCTCCCGCAAAGTTGGAGAACGTAAGTGTAAGCTATCCAGAAGGGGTTGGAAGCAACAACTGGGTTATCTCCGGAAAATTTACCGAGAGCGGTAAGCCGATTTTAGCTAACGATCCTCATCTACTCTTAACAGCTCCACCCGTTTGGTATGAAATGCATTTAAAAACGAAAGATTTCGAAGTTAGAGGTGTAACGTTCCCCGGAATCCCGTTCGTGATAATAGGATACAATAAGCATGTGGCTTGGGGATTCACGAACGTTGGAGCTGATGTGATAGACTTCTACGCTTACGTTTGGAAGGACGGAAAGTACCTCTACAAAGGAGAATGGCTGGAACCCAAAAAAGAAAAGAGAGTCATAAAGGTTAAGGGGAAAGAAGTGGAAGTTGAAGTTATAAAGACCGTTCACGGTCCTTTTCTGAAAAAGTATAACGTTTCCGTAGCTTGGACGGGATTCAGCGGAACAAGAGAGGCTTTGGCGATATATCTCTACAACAAAGCGAGAAGCGTCGAGGACGTTATAAATGCTGCGAGGTTCTTTGACGTTCCAGCTCAAAACCTCGTGGTTGCCGATGAAAGTAGCATAGCTTACTATCCGGCCGGAAAGTATCCGATAAGGTACGTGGATGGGAAAGAAGTGGCTGGAAACGTGGTTTTCAACGGATCGAAAGGAGATGGAGAGTGGATCGGCTTCACACCCTACGGAGAGTCAAGCTGGGAAGGATTCATTCCGTTCGAAGAGATACCCCATGCGATGAATCCAGATTACATAGCTACGGCAAATCAGAGGATTGTGGGCAATTACAGCTACTATTTAGGGGATAGCATGTACTTTGCCGACCCTTACAGGGCGATGAGGATAGAGGAGCTGATAGAGAAGGGAATTATGCAAGGAAAGATCGATGTAGAGTACGTAAAGAAAATGCAGAGAGACGTTTACTCGAAGCCAGCAGAATTCTTCGTTCCCCTGATAATTGAAGCGACAAAAGACGAGGAGATGTTTAGAGACTACGTTGAAACCCTGAAGAAATGGAACTACAAAATGAAAAAAGATAGTAAAGCTGCTCTGATTTTCTCCCTCTGGCTGAAGAACTACGTAAAAGAGATCTTCGACGACGACTTTGAAAAAGCCGGAATAGAGCCGTACTACCCAAGACTTTGGGTGATTCAAAAGCTCGAAGAGGACAGCAAGTGGTTCGATGACGTGAGGACGGAAAAAATCGAGAAGAGAAGAGACATTATTCTGAGGGCTCTTGAAAAAGCCGTCGAAGAGATGAATAAAAACGGCTGGAAAACCTACGGGGGCTACAACAGGCTTAAGATAGAGCATCCCTTCGGAGTTAAGCTTAAAGTTTTCAATTATCCAAGCTACCCGATGAACGGATCAAAATACACGATTTACAACTTTAGAGTCGAAGAAAACCCTCAGGTAGGAAGTAGCTTTAGAATGATCGTAGAAATAGGAGAAAAGGCGTACACGATAATTCCAGGAGGAAATTCGGGGAGGATTACTTCGAAGCACTACTTCGACCAGCTTGAGATGTGGATAAATTGCGACTACAAGGAGGTGAGCTGGTGAGGAAGCTAATTTACCTTTTAATTCTCTCCGGATTTATCCTTTCCGTTTTTCACTGGGTAGGCTTCATTTTAGCCTTCGCTGGGATAGGAATGGCTGTCGAAAAACTTTTAAAAGCGATTTTGATGTCTCTAATTGCCTTCGCAGCTATCTCAGCAATTTTCTTAGCCTCGCTTCCACCTTGGATCAGATTCTCGGAGATAGCAGCGATTCCTTTAATTCTGCTGCTAATCCTCTCAATTCTGTCAACCTTTTTTGGCTCAAGCATCAGCGAACTTCGTAAATCGTAACGTTTCCTTTTTTGAAAACAACTTTCAGCCAGGGATAATCGAGTTCACTCTTCCCATACCTTTTTCTTTCAACTTCTCCAAAAAATATGTATTTAATTTTATATTTATAAATCAATTCTAAACTTCCGTTCAAGTAAATCTCATCAACATCCTTCGTCCTCTCATTCACTTCCTCCCAGCTCTTACCCCACATGATTTCGTGGGTTCTCCATCCGATAACGGTAGGTAAGCCGGTGAAGGTTGAAACCCTTGAAGAATATGTGTAAGCCTCTCCGGGAGCTTCCAGAACCATTCCACTTCTGTTTTCAAGCCACTTTATCGCTTCGTACTCTTCCAAGTTCTTTTCCTTTAACCACCTCATTCCGTCGAGGGTTATTTCTCCGCTATCTCCGAGCAATTTGCTGTTCGGCATTGTTAAGAGCGACGCTAAAGGATGAACCAACGAAAGGACAAAAATTACGAAAACCACAATCGCTTTTTTCTCAAGTTTTCGGAGATATAAAGCCGAGGAAAAGCCCCAGAAAATCCAAGCAGATAAATACAGCTTCATCAGTGTGTTCATCCTTTCAAAGGGCTTTCCAAGAGGGTCGTCGAAGTAAAAGAGTTCGCAAAAGAGGAGAGTCAGGATAGCAATAAATGCGAGAAGATTCTCGAAACTTCTCTCCCTCAAAAGGAGAAGAGCGACAGGAAAGAGAAAAAGAAGCTGAAATTCGATAAAAAAGCCTACGAGGAAAGACACGAGGATGAGAAATAGACTTTTTCCGTTGAGTTTATTCGCAGCGCACAATAAAGTCGAGACGAGAAACAAAGCGAAGATTTGAATGAAGTCAAGAAGTTCCGTTCTCGCTTCAACGAATTTTAAAATTCCCGCAGGGATCAGAATTAAAATTGCCGAAGGTACGAGAAAAGCTAAGAACTTGGCTCTTTTATTTTCGGCGATAACAGTTAGGAGAAGAAGAGCCGGCAAAAACGACCAAGCGTTGGTGCCGAGGAGGAAAAAGAGAAGGAAAAGAGTTGCGGCTAATTTCTTAGTCGAGAAGTCCTTGTAAAGATGAAAAGCCGAGAGTAGAAAGGCTATCTGGAAGGGAATCGACATGAAATGCGCATGCATGTCTCCTTGGAGAAATGTGAAGAATGGATAGAAAACCACAGCTCCCGGAATCGTCCTTGTAGCTGCGGAAAAATCGAAGTCGAGAAGCCATTGAAATGCCGATTTTGCGGTTTTGTAACCCAAAAACGGTGTTTTGAAGAGAAAAGCAAGAAGTTGGAAAAATCCAGAAAAGAAACCGGCAAAGCAAACGAACAAAGCCGATAAGAACCCGTAGATTTCTCTTCCAGACACACTCTTCCCGAGAGAATAGGAGAGCTGAACCGCCATGGAATAGTATGCCGCTACAGCAAGATTGTATCCTATTTCAGCTTTAACTCCGGAAAGCGCTATTAGTAAAGCTGCAGCTGCGTGACCGAAGAAGTAGTAGGGTAGGAACTCCCCTCCAAACCAAGGATCCCGAAGAGGAAATCCGAAGCGAAGAATTGATTTCAAAAATGCGAAATCCACGAAGTCTTCGGAGTATGCAAAGTATATCTCCGGTTTAAATGAGAGATACGCCAGCAAGAGAGCAAAAGCTGAAAGAAAGATCGCTTCCTCCTTCAGCTCGCTCCTTCCAAAACTTAATTTCCCCCAAAAAATTAAAGCGAGAAAGGCGAGAAAAATCACCGAGATGTAAGAGGAGAGGGAAAAGGGTAAGAGGGTTGAAAGAGATAGGGCAAGAATTGTCGAAATTGCCAAACCGAAGGGTTTGCTGAGGGAATAGGACTCTTCGAAGAAGCTTCTGAGGAGGGGGTAGCTTAAAATTGCAATTAACTCCATCGAGATCAAGAACGTCAAAACTTCGAGCACTCCGAAAAGTTTTCGTTGAGATATAAATTTTTTACTTAGGGGGAAAGATGATGAGAAAAGCTGTGCTCATGGCAATAGTTCCTGCGTCATTTCTTACCCCATTCACCCTTTCCTCGGTTAATGTAGCCCTTCCTTCGATCGGCAATGAGCTTAAAGTCGATGCAATTACTCTGAACTGGATAGCCACAGCCTTTCTTCTTTCTTCTGCAATGTTTCTCGTTCCCTTCGGGAGATTAGCTGACATAAAGGGGAGAAAAAAGATCTTCGTTCTTGGCATGGTAATTTTCACGGTCGGATCTCTGCTTTCAGGTTTGGCTTTTTCAGCGGAAATGCTCATAGCGTTCAGAATTTTGCAGGGAATTGGGGGAGCTATGATCTTCGCAACGGGGATAGCAATCCTCACATCGGTTTTTCCGTTAAAAGAAAGAGGAAAGATACTCGGAATCAACGTAGCCTCTGTTTACACCGGACTCAGCTTAGGACCTTTCTTCGGAGGGATTTTAACCCAAAACTTCGGCTGGAGGAGCGTTTTCCTCGTCAACGTTCCCATCGGAATCTTCATAGTTATCCTCGCGGCATTAAAACTGAAGGCAGAATGGGCAGATGCAAGAGGAGAAAGCTTCGATTTCATCGGCTCGGTGATTTACAGCTTAATGCTTTTGTTTATAATGCTCGGATTCTCTGAATCCAACTTATCTTTTCTTTTTGCAGGCTTCTCCTTACTCTTACTCTTTATTTTCTGGGAAAGCAGGATTGATCACCCTATACTGGAAATCGAACTTTTCAAGAGAAACGCAACATTTACCCTCTCAAATTTGGCAGCATTACTCAACTATTCCGCCACGTTTGCTGTTGCGTATCTTTTAAGCCTGTATCTTCAGTACATCAAAGCTTTAACTCCCCAGCAAGCTGGATTCGTTCTGGTTTCTCAACCGGTAATGCAAGCTTTATTTTCACCCTTCGCAGGCTGGCTTTCGGATAGAGTGGAGCCAAGAGTTGTCGCTTCAGCCGGAATGGCTGTAACTGCTCTCGGACTTCTGATATTTTCAACAATAGACGAAAACACGAAGCTTTCTCTCATAATATCCAACCTCATGCTCATGGGATTCGGATTTGCCTTGTTCTCTTCTCCGAATACAAACGCTATTATGAGTTCTGTTGAAAGGAAATTTTACGGATTAGCCTCCGCAACTCTTTCGACAATGCGCGTTGTCGGACAGATGTTGAGCATGGCTATCGTCATGTTAATCTTCGCCATTTACATCGGAAAGGCTCTGATCACACCAAAAATTTATCCTCTCCTCCTTGAAAGCACTCGAACGAGTTTTGCGGTATTTTCTGTTCTCTGCTTTTTCGGCATATTCGCTTCTCTTGCGAGGGGGAGGGTGAGGTAGCAGCATTCTTAAAATATCCTTCTGATTTTCGGGATTTCGTCAAAATCTTTATCGTTTGATAATATAATTTCAATACCGTGTTCAAGCATTGTAGCCAAGTGTATTCTATCTTCAAAATCTTTTGGCTTCTTCAACATTCTTGCTTTTTCAAAGATTTCACTTGTTAACGGTAGAATTTCGATTTCAAGCTCTTCCAAAATTGTAGCAACATTCTCAAGCTTTGTAAGCACGTAGAGCAACCATATCGTCAGCGCTGAGGTTGCAAGCGCATATCGTTCAATAAGATCTTTGGATCGCTCTCCAAATTCCTCGTGAGCTGTGAGATAGTAATAGAGAACATTCACATCAATATATATCCTCCCGGAGGATTTTTTCTGTCTCATGTTTCACCGCTTCGTCTATTTCTTCTGCCGTCTTATATCGTGGCTTCACGATTCCGTAATATTTTTCGATAGCAGGTTTAATTGGAATTAGAATTATCTTGTCATCTTCCAAAACCACTCTGAATCTCCTGTGTTTTACAGCATTTCTTATATTGGCTGGTAGGTAAATTCTACCCTGCGCATCCATTCTTACTTCCATATTTCCAAACTTTTTTACCAATATATTAACATTTTGGTTTAAATTTTCTTAGCCTCGTCAATTTAACCACTCCAAATGCAAGAAACTGAAATGCTGCAACAAAAACTATTCCGTAGCTGATTTGTAGTTTCCAGCTTTAATTTTTCCGAGTGTCAGCGAAAGCTTCTCTAAAAGAG
>NZ_WANY01000054.1:0-6512 GCF_015521575.1 Ferroglobus sp. | reverse complement strand
AGTGCAGCGTGATGTCTTCGGAACTGCTTGGAGTTCCTTTTGACATCCACGGAGGGGGGATGGATTTAATTTTTCCTCACCACGAAAACGAGAGAGCCCAAAGCTACGCTCTCTTCGGAGTTGAGCCAGTAAGGTACTGGATACACAACAACTTCGTAACGATAAACGGGGAAAAGATGAGCAAGAGCTTGGGGAACATAGTGAGGATAAGGGATGTCGTGAACAAGTACGGTGGAGAAGTAGTGAGGTTCTTCCTTCTTTCGGCACACTACAAATCTCCCCTCGATTACAGTGAAAAAGCAATTGAAAGGGCTAAAAAGAGTTATGAGTATCTCTTAAACACCCTCAGAAACTTGGACATGGAGATAGCTTATTTGAAGACCTTCGGGGAGAAGAGAGAGGGAAGTTTAAAAAGCTACATGAGCGAATTCGTGAGTGCCTTGGAAAACGACATGAATACGCCGAAAGCTATAGCTGTGATGCACGAATTTGCAGCAGAAATCAATAAGAATCTCTTCAACGCAAACTTGGAATCTCTTGAAAAAGCGTTTGAAGAGCTGAAGACCATGGGATACATTTTCGGAATATTCGAAAAGTACACGAGGGTACCGGTGCTGAGCGAGGATGACGTCAGGCTGATTAAAGAAAGAGAGCTCGCGAGAAAGGAGAGGGATTTTGACAAAGCAGATAAAATACGAGAAAAGTTCAAAGAAAGGGGAATTTACCTTGTGGACACAAAAAAAGGAACGAGGTGGTTTATTTCTTCTTTTTCCTGATTATCACAACATCACCAAGGGTTAGATTTTCAAGTTTTCTTCCCTGAATTTTTACTTCCTCAACTTTTTCCCTCAACTTCACTCCGAGAGTTCTCTCAAGCTTTTCTACAACTTCTGGCTCCGGAGTAATTTCCTTGTTCTCTATTTTCCTAATTAAAGAAGCTTTTTCCTGAATCTTCTTTGCTAATTCCTCCTGACTCCAGCCTCTTTTTTCTCTCTCCCTTTTAATTATTTCGTTGTAATTTTCCACAAGTTCCTCCGTAAATTCTATCGGCTTCACTTTCTTTTCCTTTTTCACGACTTTAACAATTCCGTGCTGAACTACCGTTGATTTCTCTTCTCCGTAGTCTTTACAAAGAGAGCAAACGGTCATTTCGCTTCCTTCAACAACAATCGTGTGCCCCCTTCCGTGGATTTCTCTCCCGCATATTTCGCATTGCATCGTGAAACCTCCAATAACTACTTATAGTAGTTTGCATATATAGTATTTTGGAGGTTCCGGAGTTGAGCGAAGGTGTTGATATGTCTTCGGAAACCATGGAATATCTGATGCAAAGATTGAGGCAGCTTGAAGAGGAGTACGAAAGGTTAAAGGAACTTTACAGAAGACTTGAGGATGAGAAGAGGTACGTTGAATCTGAAAGGATTAGGTATGAGAGGGAAGTTAGAAGGTTGAGAAGCGAGATAGAAAGGTTAAGATCTCCTCCGTTGCTTGTCGGAACAGTCTCAGATGTCCTTGAAGATGGGAGAGTTATAGTTAAAAGCTCTACTGGTCCCAAATTTGTCGTTCACGCTTCAACTTACGTTAATCCTGCTGATTTAAAGCCCGGAGCGAGAGTGGCTTTAAATCAGCAGACTCTCGCAATAGTTAGTGTTCTCCCTCAATCGAAAGACCCGATGGTTTACGCTTTTGAAGTTGACGAAAAGCCGAATGTTAGGTATACGGATATTGGCGGTCTCGAAAAGCAGATAGAAGAGATTAGAGAGGCTATAGAGCTACCCCTCCTCAAACCACATCTTTTCGAGGAGATTGGCATAGAACCTCCGAAAGGAGTACTCCTCTACGGTCCTCCGGGAACGGGCAAAACTCTGCTTGCCAAAGCTGTTGCAACGGAGACCAACGCGACCTTCATTAGAGTCGTGGGAAGCGAGTTCGTCCAGAAGTACATCGGAGAAGGAGCGAGGCTCGTCAGGGAAGTTTTCCAGTTGGCAAGAGAAAAAGCACCGAGCATAATATTCATTGACGAACTTGATGCGATTGCAGCAAGAAGAACGGCTGGAGATACAAGCGGAGACAGAGAAGTGCAAAGGACCTTGATGCAGCTCTTAGCTGAGATGGACGGATTCAACCCGAGAGGAGACGTGAAGATCATAGGAGCAACGAACAGAATTGACATTCTCGATCCGGCAATATTACGTCCGGGAAGGTTCGACAGGATAATAGAAGTTCCGCTGCCAAACGAAGAGGGGAGGTTGCAGATATTCAAGATCCACACGAGAAATATGAAGCTCGCTGAAGATGTCGACTTCAAAGAGCTCGTAAGACTTACGGAAGGTGCGAGCGGAGCTGATATAAAGGCGATAGTAACTGAAGCCGGTATGTATGCGATAAAGAACGAGAGAACGAAAGTTACGATGGAGGACTTCCTCAAAGCGATAGAAAAGGTCATGAAGAAGGGCATGAAACCAGTTAATTTCGAAGTGAAGGGCGTTATGTTCGTCTGAACTCCGGAACCTCCACCACACATAAAAAAAAATTTTAACTTTTAATCCTACTTTTCACTTCCTCATTGATGCAACAAGAGCGAGTATTAAGGCTACGAGCAACGAAAGTCCAAGCGGAGTTAAATCGGGAACTGAAATATTATCGCTGGAATCTTTCGGGTCAGAGCCTTTTTTAACTTCTTCTCCATCTGAAACTCCATCTCCGTCACTGTCTGGATCATTTGGATCTGTCCCAAACCTGTATTCGTCAAAGTTGGATAAACCGTCGTCATCGTTATCGTTTTCGGCATCTCTCGCATCTCTTGGATCAAGGTTGTTGTCTTTTTCCCAACCGTCGGACATCCCGTCGTTATCCGAATCGTCGTCCAAAAAGTCGAGGATACCATCGTTGTCTGAATCGCTGAAAACTCTTCTCTCCCCTCCTCCAAAACTGTCTGAATCCAGGAAGTCTGGAAAACCGTCTCCGTCGGAATCTCTTAACCCCTCTTCCCCGTCAGGAATTCCGTCATTATCTGAATCCTCGTCCAAGTAATTTGGAACACCATCCCCGTCTAAATCTTGCATTCCCTCCTCTTCGTCCAGAATTCCGTCGTTATCTGAATCTACATCGAGATAATCCGGGGTTCCATCTCCATCGGAATCTCCAAAACTCTCTTTATCGTCCGGTATTCCATCTCCGTCTTTATCACTTACCCACGTTTTTGAAAGAGTTTTGGATGGCTCTTCGGGATCTCGTTCTCCATTATCGTTCAAATCTGCAAACACTTGGATCGTATCTATTCCCGCTTTGGTTCTGCAATAAGAGAGTATCGCCAATCCCTCTTCGTTTGTGAGAGCTCTCTGCATCAGTGTGTCAACTCCAAAAACTTTCATGACTACAGGAACGTCCTCGACTGGATTTCCGGAAGCATCATAGAAGGTGAAAATGATCTGATGACAACCACCTTCAACGTTTGTGGAGTTTGGTGGATAAGCTGAAAAGCCCGTGAAATCCGTACAAGAAGTCGGAGCAAGAAGAACATCTATCTTTTCCTGAACGGAATAACCCACGTAAATCTTACTTGAATCTACTCCCAGACCAAGTGCATATTTTTCAACTGAGACTACGTCCTCGACGGAATCAGAAGCGACGTCTATAACGTACAGCGCTCCGAGGTCAAAATGCAAAACGTAAACTTTTCCACAGTTTGGCATTACAGCGACACTCCATATTTTCTGCGTTCCTATTTCGTAGGCTTCACCGATGCCCAAATCGATTATCTTTAGGAGGTCGCTTCCGTCTATCACAGCCAGCTTGCTCAACCCCTGCAAAGCTACGTACACCTTATTTTCCACCACCGCAACACCCGCTGGAGCTGATCCGTTAGGTAGCGAAATCCTTCCAATGATAGCATCCGTGTTCCCGTCCAAAACAACTACGTAGTTCTCTGAATAACTTTTTAGAACTGATACATACACTCTATTCGCATTTAAATCAACCGCAACTCCTCTACAATTGCCCAAATCCAGCTGCTTGACGTTATAACTTTGAGCATCCACGACAAACAACTTTCCGGCTCCCCAGCTTGTTATGTAAATTTTGTCTGATATCGGATTGAAAGCGGCATCGTAGACATGACTATCTTCACCCGTCAGTTCAACTTCACTTACAACTCTGAGTCCTCTATCCAAAACCCATAATTTTGGCTTCCCATCGCTTCTCCCTACAACATACGTAAGATTGGTAGATGGGTTGAAAGCTACCGCTTTAGTACTCTCTCCATTTAAATTAATTTCAGCAACGAGATCGTAACTTTGATTGTCGAACACTTTTATTCTACCGTTTACCCTGTCGGCAACGTAAATTTGTCCAGTATTGGGATGTACTCCAATTTTTGAGGGCATGTAGTCCGAAGAATCACTTATTTCTCCGACTACTTCATAAGATGCCGATGCTAATCCTACAAGAGCTGAAAGGAAAACTAACCCAATAAGAAAGGAAAATCTCATCAGAAACACCTCATGATGTTCTCCAAGCTTCCTCCGAATCTAAAATACCGTCACCGTCAGAATCAAGATCGAGATAGTTCGGAACGCCGTCGTTGTCGATGTCTGTGGAGCCTTCGTAAATGTCAAGAATTCCATCGTTGTCGGCATCTTTATCCAAGTAGTTAGGAACTCCGTCGGCATCCCTGTCAGAAAGCCCCTCCTCGGAGTCCGGGATTCCATCTCTGTCCGAGTCTTTTTGCCAGTTTTTGTAGACCTTGAATCCGGGTTCTCCAGAATCGAATCTCCCGTTGTTGTTGACATCTGCGAAAACGTGTATCAAATCACGACCTTCTTTTAATCCCGTGTAGGCGAAGATGGCTTTTCCTTCTCCGTCAGTGACCACATTTCCTTTGATGTAGTTGACAAGGGTTGCCAAGGAGTATACCTCGAAGTATAGTCTAATGTTGGACAGAGGATTCCCAGAGCGGTCACGAAGGGTAGACGATACCAGATGACACATCCCCAAGTCGTTTACAGAGTCTGGAGGGTTAGTTGCTAAATCTGGAGTTCTATCCCCACACGACTGGGGTGCTGAGAGAACATCTATTTTACCGCTTGAACTGTACCCTACGAAAATTTTCCCCTCTCCAACACCGAGACCGAGAGCGGTGCTCCCTACATTTACAACCCTTTCAACAACATCTGTTTCGGTGTTAATTACGTAAAGTGATCCAAGATCAAAATGAAGGGCGTAAGCTTTCCTGCATTCTGGGATGTTCACAGCAGTCCAGATCTTCTGCGTTCCGATTTCGTAAGTTTCACCGACTCCCAGAGAGATAATTTTCTCTAAACGATCTCCACTAACTACAGCTACGCTTGCATTTCTTTGCAGAACTACGTATACTTTTCCAGTAAGGGAATCTACGTCAACCCCTGCGGGAATAGAATTTCTTGGCAAAGCGACTTCTCCAACAATTGCATCACTTCCTCCATCGATAATTAACACGATGTTTTCTTCCGCACTTCTCAATACTGAAACGTACACTTTATTACGAAGTGAGTCGACAGCAATCCCTCTGCAGTTCCCAGTATTCAGACTGATGACGCGGTAACTGTTACCATCAACAACAAACAATTTTTCGGCACCCCAACTACTAACGTAGATCTTATCCGAAGTTGGGTTGTAGGCTACATCGTAAACCTTTGAAAACTCGTCTGACAGTTCGATTTCCCGAGCTATTCCGTTATTCTCGTCTAAAACCCAGAGTTTTGGTTTTCCGTTTTTTACACCAGCGACATACGTAAAGTTACGATCTTCGTCAAAGGCAACAGCACTTGCCTCCTCAGCGTTCAGAGGGATTTCGGCAATCAGAGCATAACTTTGGGAGTTGAAAACCTTCAGAGTACCTTTTGCTACATCTGCAACATACACGTTCCCGGTAATAGGATGCACGCCAATTTTCAGTGGCATTAAGTTTGCAGCCTCGCTAATCTCACCAACAACTTCGTAGTCAGCTGCAACTACTCCACCAAAAAAGAGCAAAAGAGGAAGCTGCAAGGACACTACCATTTTACCGAATCTCCGCAGAGACTTTTTTCCCTTGTGTGCGACACTAAACTTTTTCAGTAAATTTAGAGCTCCCATTATATACCTGCAAAATTGCTGATATATAAGAATTTTGTAGAAAGTCATTAAATTATCATAACAATAAGATCTTCTCAAATAATTCAAAAGTTGAAAAACGTGTTAAAAAGGAAAAGATAAAGTACACTAACACTCAGCCAAACGCTCAATGAAAAAGCTTGTAGAAGCTCTGAAAAGAAACGGAGCGGAAGTGATTCTTTCGAAAAATCCAATTGAAGATGCTAAGAAATTTGAGGGTGCTTTTGTTTGCGAAGCGGCAAGTGCAGCTGAAGACACCGGAATAATCTTTTTCGTAGGTTTGGAGGAGAGAAAAAAAGCTGCTTTGGCAGAGCATCACGTTGCGGTGGTGTGGAAAAAAGATGTTAAGAAAGATGTTATCTCAGCCTACTTCCACGCTT
>NZ_WANY01000053.1:0-3618 GCF_015521575.1 Ferroglobus sp. | reverse complement strand
GCACGTGGATTATCTTATTCATATCGCCCATCCACCAATGAAGTTCGAAAGAGTTGTGTTCCTTCCCTACTTTTACGAGTATCAAATCGACATTGAACTGATAAGAAAGACCGTCAGAGAGAAGAAAATAGCCTTAGCGGGAACAGCAAATTACGCATGGAAATTTAGAGAAGTGAAGGAAGAACTTGAAAGGAGCGGTTACGACGTTTTTCTCGGAAAAGGCGATCTCGAATTTGAAGGGCAAGTTCTCGGTTGTAATTTTACGAGCTTGAGAGGAGAATATGAGGCTGTTCTTTTTATCGGAGATGGTCTTTTTCACCCTCTCGGAATAGCTTTTCTTGGAAGGAAAGTTTACAGATATTCTCCACTCAGCGGGGAAATCGAAGAAGTTAGGGCAGACGAATTTAAAAAAGAGAGATACAAAATCGCTACGAAAGCTATTCACTGCGAAAAATTTGGAATCCTCGTCTCTTCAAAGCCCGGACAATTTAACATGAAGAAGGCAAAAGAAGCTTTGAAAATTTTGAAAAAACAAGGAAAAGAAGCGTTCATAGTCTTCTGCGACGAAATTACTCCGGAGAAACTCAGAAATTTCGACTTTGATTGCTACATTAACACTGCTTGTCCGAGAATAGCTTATGATGACTGGAAAAAATTCGACAAGCCGATAATAACTTTACCCGAGCTGAAATTTGCTTTTGGAATGGAAAGAGACGTTCTTCCAGACTTTAAATACTGAGGACAGGGTTATTTCTTGAAAGCATTCGAACAAAAAGGCAAATTATTTATTTACCATTTCGAGCAACTCTTATCATGGATGTTAAATCCATAGTGGCTGCCTTGGTAATTTCGGGGATAATCCTTGGAGTAGTCGGAGCAAAGACTTACGTATTCATCGAAGACGATCCGAGGTTCTGCAAAACCTGTCACATCATGGAAGAAGCGTGGAATAAGTGGAACCAAAGCCCTCACAGGAATGTGACCTGCCACGAGTGCCATGTGGCGAACATGGAAGAGAACATGAGACTTCTCGTTGTGTACTTTACGGAGCGTCCAGAAAAGGTTAGCGAAGACATCAGGGAGCACGTGAAAATTGAGAACGAGAGGTGTGAGGAATGTCACTTCAAGCACGGCAAATGGCCCTATGTTGCGGAAACCGCCGGACACAGAGTCCATCTTGAGAAAGCTCACGCTAACTGTATAGATTGCCACGGAGGAAGGATTCACAGATTTGTTCCGGACAGAAGCGAATGCATGCAGTGCCACAGCGACAAAAAGCTGAGAATAAAGAGTATGGACTTCCACTGTACGAACTGCCACCCCTTCTTAGCAAGCGTAAAGGAGAGAGGAGAGGACATAAAACCCCACCAGCAGGATTGTAAAAAGTGTCACACCGAGAGAAACATAATACTCGCTTTGCCTGAGGGGGCTCATGCGAAGAGCGATTGTAGCTACTGCCACCAGCCTCACGTGACCGAAGAACCCTTCAGCTGCGAAACCTGCCACACAGCTCCGAAAAATCCGATGCACATGAAGCACGAAGGGAAAGACTGTAAGAGCTGCCACCAGCCTCATAAATCAGTAGGAGTGAGAACGATCTGCGAGAGCTGCCATACTGACAAGACAGAGCACTATCCTACGATAAAGTGCACAACTTGTCACAAGTAAAAAATAAAAATTTTTTAGTAGCTCTTAGCGGCAGCACTTAGGAAGCCTTCTCTCCCGCAATTTACACATCTTCCTTTTTCTTCGGCTGAAATCCATTCGGGTATTTCCTCAAACTTTCCGAGAATTCCAGCGGAGAGTGTTTCCTCTACCTCTTCTCCGCACTTTTCATCTCCGCAGAAGTAGAAAACTGCCACTCCTTTTCCTATCCAGTTCTTAGCCTCTTCCAAGTTAGTGAAAATCCTGACCTTAGCTTTCATTTCCTCTTCTGCCCTCTTCTTAAGTCTCTCTTTCATTTCTCTTGCCCACCCAAGTATTTTCTCCTTACTCAGCTCCTCCACGCTTACCGATCTCTTTACTTTCTCGTCTCTAAACGACACGACTACCTCATTCTTCTCAGCCTCTTTCGGACCTATCTCAATTCTGATGGGCACACCCTTCAGCTCCCACTTGTAGTATTTCGCCCCGGGTCTTTCGTCCGAGTCGTCAAGAACTACTCTAAATCCGAAGTCCTTCAACTTCTCGTAAACTCTCTTGCTAAGATCTAGTACTTCTTCTTCTTTACCCTTGTAGAGAATCGGTATTACCACTATCTGAACCGGAGAAACTTCGAATGGAAGAACAAGCCCGAGATCGTCTCCGTGTATGCTAATCAATGCAGCAATGCATCTTTCCGAAATTCCGTAGCACGTTTGGTGCACGTAAGCGTGACTTCCGTCTGGAGTTTCGTACTTTATGTCGAAAGTTTTAGCGAAGTTGTCAGCCAAGTGGTGAACAGTGCCTATCTGCATTGTTCTTCCGTCCGGCATGACGGTGTCGAAGGCTATCGTGTAGTCAGCTCCGGGGAACTTGTCCCACTCCGGTCTCCTCAGTATGAGGTAGGGAATTGCTAAAAAGTCGTAAAATTCCTTGTACAAAGATATCGCAAGCTTAACATTTTCTTCAGCCTCCTCGTAATTCCTGTGAGCTGTGTGTGCCTCTTTGAAGGAAGTTATCTCTCTCAACCTTATCAGAGGTCTTGTGTGTTTTGTTTCGTATCTGAAAACGTTGACGATCTGGTAAACTCTGAGAGGAAGATCTGCGTGGCTCCTTATCCAGAGCTTGAACATTGGGTACATCGCTGTTTCGCTCGTCGGTCTCAAAGCGAGCTTGACGTCGAGCTTCTCCAGACCTCCGTGGGTGACCCAGAAAACCTCGTCCTCAAACCCTTTAATGTGCTCGCTCTCCTTTCCCAGCTCAGTTTCTGGAATGAGCGTCGGGAAGTAAACTTCATCGTGATGTCTGTCCATTATCTCCCTAAGCTTATCGTAAACGAGCCTCCTTATTTTAAAACCGAAAGGAAACCATACGTAAAGACCCTTTACCGGGTATCGAATATCCATTATCTCCGCCTGCTGAATCACCTCGTGAAGCCACTCCGAAAAGTTCGACTTGGGAGGAAGCATATTACTCGAACTGCCGGGGGTAATTAAATGTTTTTATCTTGGAATCGGATCGAATTCGCATCCAGTACACTTTTCCTCTTCATGCCGATGGTAATCCAATCAGAAAAAATTGGAGGAGAATGAATATAATTTACTCTTTTCTTCTCGTCAGCTTGAGAGCCATCAAGGTGAAAATGCCGATAACAGGCATTATCATGCTTGAGTACTCCGGAATTGATGTGGGTGGTGTGGGAGTAATGCGTGTTAGCGGAAACTCGTCGATGTTTGTTGGCCTACTGTAGAAGTACGTGAGTACGTATTGGGAATCACAAATCCCGTCTGAATCGCTATCGCTACATGTATCGCTAAAGCCGGTGCCATCAGGCTTACCCCAGTAGTTTCCGCCAATATAAGGTCCGCCGACTATGTTCGTTCCAGGTGTTTTATACACGTACAACATATTTCTAATCAACGGAGTAGAAGGTAGATCCGCGTTGCTGTTTGTGTTGTTGAAGTAGTTGTTGTAGAT
>NZ_WANY01000052.1:0-6267 GCF_015521575.1 Ferroglobus sp. | reverse complement strand
ATTTACAGAGAATACGGAACGTTAGAAGAGGATGAGCTGAAGGAGCTGATGGAATGATCGAGCATTTTCCGGTAGTGGTGGTTGCAACTTCGCTTTTATCAGCTTTTACGATTCTCCTCAGCGGAATTTTTAACAGGAAGATAGGCTACTACATCTCCCTCGGAACCGTAACTTTCCAGCTGATTCTCTCGATTTTCATTCTCGACCACGTAACGAAGTACGGAACGATAAGGTACTGGCTCGGCGGCTGGAGACCTCCCTGGGGAATAGAATACGCCACAGACGAACTCGGAGCTTACACGCTCCTTGTAGTTTTATTCTTCAGCTTTTTCGCAACGATTTACGCTAAGAGAATCGTGGAAAAAGAAATAGAGGAATACAAGATTCCCTACTTCTACACCCTTTGGCAGCTTTTGATCTCCGGAATGTGCGGAGTTGCTGTCACCGGAGATCTTTTCAACCTCTTCGTTTTTATGGAGATTGCCTCTTTGGCTGGATACGCTTTGATAGCGATGGCTGGCAAAAGAGCTCTTGTCGCCTCTTACAATTATCTAATCCTCGGCACAGTCGGAATTTCCTTCTACCTTCTTGGCACAGCTTTCCTTTACGCTGTTACCGGAACTTTAAACATGCTCGATGCAAAGATTCTTTTAAGCCTGCTCTACGAAAATAAAGTCGTTCATGCAGCTTTCGTCTTTTACTTCATCGGATTGGCAATTAAAATGGCTTTAATTCCCTTCCACATCTGGCAGCCCGATGCCTACGAATTTTCACCATCGGCTGTAACAGTTCTAATATCCACGGCGATGGCGAAGATAAACGCCTACGCTTTAATAAGAATAATATTTTCGGTTTTCACAACAGAGTTTCTTGAGAAGTTCTTAGCCGTATGGACTCTTGTGGCATGGATAGCCTCAGCTGCAATAATCCTCGGATCGATTTTCGCAATAATGCAGAGAAGTTTGAAAAGAATGCTCGCCTATTCCTCAATCTCTCACGTCGGATACATAGTTCTGGCTATGAGCTTTTTAAACACGAAGTGGGGTATTATGGCTGCAGCAGCCCACCTCTTAAACCACTCGCTCATGAAAGCCACTTTATTCATGGTCGCCTGCGGCTTCATATACAAAACTAATGCAAAAAGAATAGAGGAGCTTGAAGGGCTCGGAAGAAGAATGCCGTTCTCAGCTGCGGCATTCACCATAGCTGCAATTTCCATGATTGGAATTCCACCTACTGCGGGATTCGTTACGAAATTCTACATTATCCTCGCTTCTCTTGAGACTGGACAGCTTGGATTCATAGCCGTAATGATCGCAAGCTCTCTTCTTAGTTTGGTTTACTTCTGGAGGGTTATCGAGGCATTGTACATGAAAGGGCATCATGAAGAAGTCAAAAGAGACGATCTTCCAGCTTTGATACTCTACCCAGCTTTGATACTCGCCGTCCTCTGCATCCTTGCAGGAGTGTTCTGGCTGGCTAAGGGAGTGATGTTCCTTGAGAGTATAGCGAAAACCCTTGAGGTGGTTGGATGAGAGCAGAAGAGCTTTTAATTCTGCCAGTATTCACCCCTGGAATTGCTTCGATATTCATACTCCTCTTAAGAAAACATCCAAACTTGAGAGAAGCAGTTACAATAGCTGCTTCGATAATCAGCTTTCTCTCAATCTTCCTCCTTTCAAAAGAAGTTCTTGAAGGTCCAGTGGAAGTATCTCTTTTCAGCATAGCTCCGGGAATAGATTTTTCCTTTAAAGCCGATGCTTTCGGAACGATTTTCGCCGTAACATCTTCTTCTCTCTGGATACTCGTTTCTATATACTCTGTAGGATACATGAGAGCTTTAAAAGAGCATGCTCAAACGAGATTTTTCTTCAGTTTTGCCGTAGCGTTATTTTCAGCTTTTGGAATTGCTTTCTCGAAAAATTTAATCACCTTCTACGTTTTTTACGAGCTTCTCACAATCAGCACGTATCCGCTTGTTGCCCACGAGGAAAGCAAAGAAGCGATCTCAGCCGGAAGGAGATACTTAGCGTATCTTCTCCCCTCCGGAGGAGCTTTGTTAGCTGCGTCGGTGATAACCTACTGGCTCACCGGAACGACAGATTTTAAAGCCGGAGGAATTCTTTTCGGAGATGAATTTACTCTAAAAGCTTTATTCATACTTTTCCTCCTCGGTTTTGTCAAAGCCGCTTACATACCACTGCATTCCTGGCTTCCAACAGCCATGGTAGCTCCGGCGCCAGTTTCAGCTTTACTACATGCTGTTGCAGTTGTAAAAGCTGGAGTTTTCGGAGTTATGAGGGTCGTCTACTACATTTACGGCGTTGAACTCATGAGTGAGCTAAACCTTGGGGCAATATTAGCGATAGTGGCTGGATTTACGATGATCGTAGCAAATTTGCTTGCGATAGGAGAGGACAACCTGAAAAGGAGGATCGCCTACTCAACCATAAACCAGCTCTCCTTCATAATGCTTGGAGCTGCCATGCTTAATCCATCAGCATTTATCGGAGCTGCCATGCACATCCCCTTCCACGGATACATGAAAATAACTCTGTTCCTTTGCGCTGGAGCAATAGCTGTGATAAGTGGCAAGGATAAAGTCAGCGAGCTTGATGGACTCGGAAAAAGCCTACCCTTAACATTCGCAGCCTTCACAGTCGGAGCGATCGGAATGAGCGGAATTCCGCCAGCAGCTGGGTTCATAAGCAAGTGGTACATAGCCTTTGGAACGATAAATGCCGACAACTTACTCGCCTTAGCAACAATCCTCTTCGCCTCTCTGCTCGATGCCGTTTATTTCTTGCCGATAGTGAGAAACGCTTTCTTCAGAGGGGGCAGTTTGAATTTCAAAGAATTCGATCACATCTATTACATCTACATGATCGTTCCGCTAACAGTCACGGCAATTTTCTCAATCGTTCTTTTCCTTAATCCCGATACCTTAAACGTTTTCGAGCTTGCGAAGCAAGCAGTTAACGATTTATGGGGGGTTGGCAAATGAGGGGCTTTAGATTGCTTTACGCCCTCGCCTTGATTTTAATAATCGCTGACGTAGTTTATACTTTCTTTGCACATCCTAAACGGCATTTCTACTGGGAGGTTCCAGCTTTCAGCGCAGCTTTCGGCTTCGTTATGTGCATAGCCCTCGTTGTAATCTCGAAATCGATTGGGAAGTTCATAATGAAAGAAGAGGACTACTACGAAAAGCTGAAGAAGGTGAGGTAGAATGTGGGTGCATCCCGGAATTGTTGTGCTTGCGGGAGCGATTTTTCTTCCTTTCCTAAGACCAAGAAGAGTTGAGCAGATGATATTTCTTGCTTTACCTCTGATTTCTCTTTTAATTCTCATTCTCACATCCCTCGGCTACTTTGGAGAACTTCCCTTCGAGCTTAAAACGGAATTTCTGAATTACGATGTATTAATTCGAGTCGACAAGCTCTCTCTTGTTTTTGCCTACGTTTTCTCTATAGCAGCGATAGCGATGAACGTCTATGCCCTTCACTCAAGTAGCTTGGAGCATTTTTCAGCGATGGTATATGTCGGAAGCGCTTTGGGAGTTGTATTCGCCGGAGATTTATTTTCGTTCTACATTTTCTGGGAGCTCATGGCGGTAGGTTCTCTCTTCCTGATCTGGTTTAGGAGAACTAAAAAGGCTGAAGAAGCTGGATTTAGATATGCTTTGTGGCATCTTGCCGGAGGTCTTTTCCTCCTTGCCGGAATTGTTTTGTACGTGCTGCAAACGAACACAATAGAGTTCAAAGCTTTCAATAACGTTGGTCTTGCTTACTACCTCATTCTCCTTGGTTTTATAATAAACGCAGCCGTCCCTCCTCTTCACGCATGGCTTCCAGATGCGTATCCGGAAGCAACAGTTACCGGAGCTGTCTATTTAACGGCTTTCACGACGAAAAGTGCAGTTTACGCCTTAGCAAGAGGTTTTGCCGGAGAAGAGCTGTTAATGTGGCTCGGAGCGATTATGGCGATGTACGGTGTCATATTTGCAGTTCTCGAAAACGACGGCAGAAGACTGTTAGCTTACCACATAGTTTCCCAGGTAGGATACATGGTGGCTGGAGTCGGAATAGGCACGGCTATGGCGATAAATGGAGCCACATCCCACGCTTTCACCCACATCCTCTACAAAGCCCTTCTCTTCATGGGAATGGGAGCTGTGATAGAAGTCACTGGAAGAAGCAAGTTCACGGAGCTGGGAGGGCTTTATAAGTACATGCCAGTAACCTTCTATCTGTACATGATAGGAGCCTTTTCGATTTCAGCCTTTCCCCTTTTCAGCGGATTCGTTAGCAAGAACATGACGGTTTACGCTTCAGCAGAGGAGCACCTCGTTTTAATCTGGTTCCTCCTTGAAGGAGCTTCGGTGGGAACATTCCTCCACACGGGATTGAAGCTCCCGTGGAACGTTTGGTTCTCAAGAGATCCTGTGATAGAGGCAAGAGAGCCTCCGAAGAACATGATAGCCGGAATGGTTATTCTCGCAGCCTTAAACATTTTCTTCGGCACGTATCCGGGATACGAAATTCTCTACTCCCTACTCCCGTATCCAGTTGAATACAACCCCTACGATCCGGCAAAAGTTATCTCCATGAGCCAGCTTTTGCTCTTCACGTTCTTCGCCTTCTGGATAATGAGGGAGAAGCTGAGGGGAGAAGAAAAAATCGTCCTCGACACTGACTGGCTTCCAAGGATTGTAGGAAACTATTTCATCTATTATTGCCTGAAATTCACTGAGTTCTCCAAAGAGCTTGACAGAAAGCTACTCGAAACTTCCGGAAAGCTGAAAGCTATAACACAACTAAAGCTGAGGGAACTAACTCCCGGATACGGAGTGCTTATAGTCTGCTTGGTTTTCGCAGTATACCTGCTGCTGTTCATTTTTTCTTAAGCTAACTCCTTCACAGCCAGCACCGGTTTGAAAGTGGGAAGAGCTGAACAGCTAACGACAGCATCGTGGAATAAAAAACAGGTTTTCAATTCGCAATCGACTTTCATTTCATTGCAAGTGGTTACAGAATTCTTTGCATTCCTTTCTCGTATTCGTAAAATTAAAAAAATGGAATAATGTTTTTACCTTGCTCCCTCAAGGAATTTTTTGACCTCCTCTGGAGCTTTCTCTAACGCCGAGTTGTTAAGTTCTCCGTCGTCAAGGTAATCTATCGTATCGTACAGCACTTGTTTCACGTAACTTGGATTGTGCACGAAAGCTCCCGGCTCGCGAGCGAAGAGGTTGAGGTTGTAAGCGGAACCGAGAGTGTCTTTATCCGGCCAGTCCGTGAATGCGTTAGGCGGTCCTCTTCCACCACTGGGTGACGGATAGAAGTACGGATAAGCTGCTTTATCGTAGTATATTCCCTTCTCCGCCAGAAGTTGCTCTATATATTTTAGAGTTTCCTCATACTGCTTCTTCCTTTCTTCAATCGTCTTCGCAAGCTCTTCTAAGTCCTTATGACATTTTTCACAGACACTCTTAGCTTTAATTTCGACTTTTCCGTTCTCTTCAACAACAGCTTCAAATGTATGGTCCTCGTTCGGCATGTGGCATGCGATGCAAAGACCATCGATGTTCTGATGCGGATTGAAATCTGTATATTCCCTTCCGTCAAACTCGTAGGGCAGCGTTCTGAAAATGATTCCTCCAGCCGCTAAGTAGTGGGAGTTAAACGCTCCGAAGTGCTTTTTAATGTCTTCAGCTTTCTTTATCGCCTCTCCGCTGCTCCTTCCGGAGTGGCAGACCATACACAGGTTCGCTCCTCCGAGGTCTGGGACAGCTGAGATTCTGTCTGCCGGTTCAGAATATTCCGCGGTTTTCTCAAATTTGCCCGGATTTCTTAAATCAAAACTTTTATCTTCCACTTTGTGACACGCCCAGCAGTATAACAGCTCTTTTTGCTGTCCGCTCAGCAAGAACGTATTGTTTGCCGGATTGTAATTGTCAGGATCGCTGGCGAAGTTTCTAAAGCCCGTTGAAGTGTGACATTTCTGGCAAACTTTCCAATTAGGCTGTTTGAAATCGTAATGCACCCACGCCGGAGCGATGTCCTCAGATATAGCCGCCGAAAGATCCTTTTCCTTCACTTCAAGCAGATATCCTCCGTGGGCAGATCTGCCCCATTCGACCATTCTCGGAACAGCTTCCTTTCCAAAGTGGCAGCCGAAACATCCAAACTCCGGATTCACGTTAACACCTTCTATCTCCGCCGTCTCCGGATTGTCGTAATGCGTATTTATCGCAAACACCATAGCTTT
>NZ_WANY01000051.1:0-5274 GCF_015521575.1 Ferroglobus sp. | reverse complement strand
GGTAATTCTTAGATTGAGAAGACCAGATTTGAAAAGAAGCTTCAAAGTGCCTTTCGTTCCTATATTGCCCCTTCTAACTCTAATCCTTCAGTTTGTCATCACTTACTACTTAATCACCCAGCTGGAGCACGGATTTTTAATTGCTCTCTTAACCCTCGGTTGGATTTTCTTTGGCTCTCTTGTTTACTACGCTTACTCGGAGAAGGAGATGGAGAAGAGAATGGAGGAAGAAATTAAAACCGTTTACAAGGAAATTCCGATTGAAGAGAAACCCTACAGAATTCTCGTTCCGATAGCCAATCCGGCAATTGCAAGAAAGCTCGTAAATTTTGCAAAAATTCTTGCAAAAAAGAGGGACGGTGAGATTATAGTCGCAAATATAGTAAGGTTGCCGTATCAGACGCCTTTGACCGCCTCTCTTAGAGAGATTGGCAAGGCTAAAAAGATGGTTTCTGAGCTTTTAAATTCCGAAGTTCCGATTGGCGGGATCGTAGCTGTTGGTCACTCAGTTCCAGAGGCTATCCTCAACCTTGTGGATGAGTTAAAGCCGAATCTGATAGTTATGGGCTGGAGGGGTAGAACTTTTAGAAAAGATGTCGTTCTTGGAAGCACGATAGATCCAGTTCTTGTTAAAGCGAAGTGCGACGTTGTTGTGGTTAAATTTGGAAAAGATTCGTTGAAATTCGAGAAAATTTTAATTCCAACAGCTGGAGGGCCTCATGCTCTCTTAGCTTGCGAAATAGCAAGGGATTTGGCTAACGAAAATTCGAAGATAAAACTTTTGTATGTGGGGAAGAGAGAAGAGGAAAAATCCGTTGCTGAAAAAGCCTTTAGAGAAGCTGAGGAAATCCTAAGAGGGAGCGGAGTTTTGAAGGAGTTTTCGGTTCACTACAACCCCGCTGAGAAAATTGCCGAAGAGGCTGAAAAGCACGATATAACGATAATAGGCGCTTCTGAAAAGCCTTTTCTTCAAAATTTCCTCCTCGGTCTCTTTCCAGAAAAGATAGTCAGGAAAACGAGTAAAACGGTAGCGATGACAAGAAGGTGGGTGAGGCTGATAGCTTGAGGGAAAAAATAGGCTTTTGGGAAGCTTTCAGCATTGGAGTTGGGGGGATGATTGGTGGAGGGATATTTGCTGTTTTGGGTTTGAGTGTGGAGTTCTCAAGGAATTTAGCGCCTTTTGCTTTTTTAATTTCCGGAATTATTGCTTTCTTGACCTCATACTCGTATGCAAAGCTGACGATGAAGTATCCAAGCAAAGGTGGAACGATTGAATTTCTTGTAAAAGCTTACGGGACGGGTGTTTTTTCAGGAACGCTCAATCTTCTTTTGCTTGCGAGTTACGTGATAATGATATCTCTTTATGCATACGCTTTCGGAAGCTACGCTTCGGCAATTGTTAACGTGAACGCTCATTTTCTTAAAAACATCTTGATTTCTCTACCGATCTTAGTATTCACGATCATAAACGCTCTCGGAGCTTACGCAAGTGGAAAAGCTGAAGATGCGCTGGTTGCTTTTAAAGTAGTTGTATTAATAGTGGTCGCTTCCGCTGGACTAACGCACGTTAATCCGGAAAGATTTTCCCATATAGATATCGAGTTTATAGATCTAATAGTTGGTGGTATGGTAATTTTTCTCGCTTATGAGGGGTTCGAATTGATAGCAAATGCGGGGAGCGATGTGGAAAATCCTGAAACTCTGAAGAAAGCCTTTTACTCATCTGTCCTCTTCGTAATTGCGATTTACGTTTTAATAGCCATTGTAGCAGTTGGAAATTTGAGCTACGACGAAATAATCTCTTCAAGGGATTATGCTCTTGCGGAGGCTGCAAAACCGTCTCTTGGAAATATCGGTTTTCTCCTTGTTACATTCGCTGCCGTAGTATCTACAAGCTCAGCCATAAATGCCACTCTTTACGGTGCAGCTGGGGTCAGTTACATGGTCGCCAAGTACGGACAGCTTCCCGAAGTCGTTGAAAAACCGATATGGGGGAAAGCCTATGAGGGTTTGGTAGCTATCTCTCTTCTGTCTTTGCTTCTTGCGAACACCGCAAGTTTGGAGGAAATCTCCACAGCCGGCAGCAGTGGTTTTCTTCTGATTTTTTTCTTCGTTAATCTGGCAGCTTTTAAGTTACGTAAAAACCTGAAGATAAGAGCCGAAGTACCGTTGATTGGAGCGGTTGTTAGTTTCGTGGCTTTTCTAATTCTGATATTTAAAATGGTTGAAAAGGACATCGCAAGTGTCTACATCTTTTCCACCATGATAATCGGCTGTTTCTTGCTTGAGTATGCTTACAGACTCGCTACCGGGAGGAGGATGGAGTTATTCGTGGACTCCAATCTTAAAAACAGAATGGTAAACTTGGCTAACTGGGAAAAATGGGTTAAAAAGTTTGCTGATGAGCTTGTCAAACTTGTGGAGGATGCGGAGGTTTTTATTGTTGGAAGTCATGCGAGAGGAGAGAGGGAAAAAGCGCACGATGTAGACTTACTGATTTTCACGGAGGAAAGAGATGAGAGCAAATTTGAAAAAGCAAAGAGAAACGCGGGTTTGACGAAGGTTCATCCTCTTCACCTCCACGTAGAGAGTAAAAGAAGAAAGGAAATAGCTCTAAGAAGAGCGAAACATTACGTTCAAATCAAACCTTAACTTTTTATTTACTTGACTTCTTCTCACTTCGTGGAACCTCCGGAAGACAGAGAGATGGAGCTCAGAGAGCATCTTGCCGAACTTAGAACGAGAGTAATCCGTTCTTTTGTCTTTCTTCTCATTTTCATGGGTGTCTATTTTTACAAATCAGACGAGTTGATGTATCTGTATTGGAACAACATTCTTCCCGGGAGGGAGATGGTTGCCTACTCGCCGACCGAACCTATCGTAGCTAAAATCGTTTTTTCTTTCTTTCTCGCTTTTATAACGACGTATCCCTACATAATGTACGAAATTTACCTGTTTATGAAGCCCGGGCTATATGAGCACGAAAGAAAGTTCATGAAGACTTTTATTCCTCTCTCTTACGCTTTCTTTCTCGTTGGAGTTGGAATCGCGTATTTCATTATTCTTCCGAGGTTGTACGGTGCGGTGGCTGTGGAAATGCTTGGGGCGGAGCCTTACCTCTCCATAAAAAAGACTCTCTACAACTCCCTAAAAATTTGCGCTGCTTTAGGCTTGTCCATGCAGCTTCCGGTAATTGCGGCTATTGCTGTGAGGATCGGACTGGTAAGCTCTAAATGGTTGAGGGAGAAAAGGTTAATAATATATTTGGCAGTTCTTATTCTCGCAACGAACATGAGTTTGGACATAACTGGACTGAGCCAGATAATTGTGTTAGCGGTGTTCGTTGTGATGTACGAAATAAGCGTCTTCGTATCGTCCTTGGCTGAGAAGTGATAAAAAATGAGGATCGTTATCGCTGGAGCCGGAGAAGTTGGTTACAACATAGCGAAAGATATCTCGGATGCGCACGAAGTCGTGGTTATAGAATCGGATGAAGAGAAGATTGTAGATCTCGAAAGGCTTAACGTGGAAACGATAATCGGAAATGCTGCGAACGTAGAAATTCTGAAAAAGGCTGAAGTTAAGAAAGCGGACATATTTGTGGCAGTAACGGGAAACGACGAAGTAAACCTTCTTTCCGGTTTAGCCGCTAAAAAGCTTGGGGCAGAGAAGGTAATAGTTAGAGTCGGGAATCCCGAATACGTGGACAGACCTGTGATAAAGAACCATCCTCTTGGCTACGACATTCTCCTCTGCCCTCAACTTGTTTTATCAACTGAAATAGCGAAACTCATAACGATTCCCGGTGCTGTTTACTTCGCTTCAATAGAAGATCTGGAGGTCGTTGAGCTACAGGTTTCCGAAAACTCCCCGATAGCTGGGAAGAGAATAGCGGAAATAAACATACCAGAGGGAATAATCATTGGGGCGATACACAGGGGGAATGAAATAATAGTCCCGAAAGGGGAAGAGAGAATTTTCCCTGGAGATAGACTTGCTGTGATCGGATGGAGTGGACAAACCGGAATTGCGAGAAGAATCATGGGAATTCCAGTTGTTAAAAATGTGGTGATCTTCGGAGGGGGAACGGTCGGCAGCTACCTTGCGAGAATGCTCGATAGAAGCAGCTTGAACATAAAGCTGATAGATTCAAACGAGAGGAGGTGCGAAGAGCTTTGCTCAATGCTCAGAAGAACGAAGGTGATTTACGGAGATGCGACGGACATCGACTTATTAATCGAGGAAGAAGTCGGTAAGAGTGATGTCGTCGTTGCCGCAACCGACAGTGATGAGAAAAACCTTCTCTCCTCGCTGTTAGCAAAAAATCTTGGGGCAAAAAAAGCTATTGCGAGGGTTGAGAAAGGAAAATACGTGGAGCTTTTCGAGAAAGTTGGCGTGGATGTCGCTTTGTCTCCAAGAAAAGTCACCTACCTTGAAGTTATGAGGCAGCTGAGATTGATGAGAGTGGAAACTCTTGGGGATTACGAAGCGAGCATAGCCGTGCTTGAGTACGTAGCATCTAAAAAGCTCGACGGGAAAAGGATAAGGGAAATAAAGTTCCCGGAGAACACGATAGTTGGGGCGATAAAAAGGGACGGAAAAATAATCATACCAAAGGGGGATACAGAGATAAAGCTTGGGGACAGACTGTACATTCTCACCTCATGGAAGAACGTTGAAAAGATAGACAAGATGCTATCATGAACAGAAAAGCTGTTTTGAACGTTCTCGGAAGGATCCTTCTTTACTTTTCCCTGGTATTCATAATTCCCATAGCTGTTGCTTTTTATTTCGGAGAGAGCGTAGAGCCATTCTTAATTTCTATGGCAACATCGATCTTCCTCGGATCTCTATTTTACTTTGTTTCAAGAAAAGCTGAAATCGAAATTAGATACAAAGAAGGGTACGCGATAGTCGGGCTGGGATGGTTGCTCGTTTCGATGGTAGGAGCAATTCCGTATCTTTTCGTTGGACTCGATTTCTTCGATGCATTTTTCGAGGCCATGTCCGGTTTTACAACAACCGGAGCGACCGTTTTCGATTCCGTAGAGAATCTTCCGAAATCAGTTTTAACTTGGAGGAGCTTAACTCAGTGGCTCGGTGGGATGGGGATAATAGTTCTATTCGTAGCGATACTTCCATCTTTAGCGAAAAGTGGCTACGCTCTGATGCAAGCTGAAGTCCCCGGAATAAAGCTAACAAGGCTGAAACCGAGGCTTAGAGATACTGCTATAGCCCTCTACCTGATCTATTTATTTTTCACCCTGCTTGAAG
>NZ_WANY01000050.1:0-4252 GCF_015521575.1 Ferroglobus sp. | reverse complement strand
TGTATAAGAGACAGGTGTTTACGCTCCTTCAGCTGTTTGGAGGAATTTGTTCTTTTTGGCAAAGTCCCGGAATAGGAAATGTTACGGAGGTTTGCGAGGAGTTTTGAATATTCGAACAATTTTTAAAACCATTTAAAAAAGCTATCTTAGATGATCGAAGTTCAGATAAAAACTCCCGCTCCTCCGGATTGCCAGCTTTCGATAGTTAGGAGAGTCTTAGATGAGGCTGTCGTGAAGGTTGAAAAAATGAGCACGTTCAACGAAGAGCTTAGAAGTCTCATTGACCTGAAAGCGAGAAACATCGAAAAAATTCTGAGTGAATTGCCAGCTACGTGCGTCTTCTCTCCAGTTGCTAAAGATGAAGTGAAGATACTCTTCAAAGGTCACACGTGTCATGTAGCTTTGACTATACTCAAATCGGGTTGTTTGATATCTTCAGCCGTCCTCGAAAAAGATAACGTTACGTGGAACATAATTTGCGACGAAGACAGCTTTATTAAGCTTTCGAGGGAATTGGAAAAGGAAGGAGTCGAGTTCGAGATAATTTACAAGGGCAGATTTGGGGAGAAGGATAAAGTAACGCTCAGAGAGGAAGAAATTCTAAAAATAGCCTTGGAAAAAGGTTACTTCGATTTCCCAAAGAAGATAAAGCTTGAAGAACTTGCCTCGCAATTGAATATAGCACCTTCAACTTTATCTGAAATTTTGAGGAGGGGACAGAAGAAGGTCCTTGAAAGGTACTTTTCTGGAAGTTAGCCGTGGGCAGCACCTATTAACTCCTCCAATTTGCAGTTTACCATCCTTGCGTAAGCTATCAGACTTTCTTTTAAGCTGTAAATCGCCCTCAGGGAATAGTACATTACGCTCCCCACTTCCACGGCAGAAGCTCCAGCCAACATGAACTCGATAATGTCCCTCCAAGTTGTGGCTCCACCCGATCCTATAATTGGAATTTCAAGCTCCTCGTAAAGATCCCAGACGCATTTTATCGCTATCGGTTTTATGGCAGACCCGCTCACACCTCCGCTGATGTTACTTAGAATAGCCTTCTTCGTGAAGATGTCTATTCTCATACCTTTTACCGTGTTTATCGCCACGATTCCGTCTGCTCCTCCCTCTTCAACGGCTTTTCCCACCTCAACAACATCTACGTTTGCCGAAATTTTGGCGAAAACTGGCTTATTCGTGGCTTTCTTAGCATTTTTTACGATTTCTTTCACAAGATCCGGGTCTGAGCCAACAGTCAATCCGTACTTCTCAGAGTGAGGACAGCTGAGGTTCAGCTCAAAAGCTGAAGCGAAGGGGAAATGGGAGATAACCTCAACGAAATCCTCAGGAGATGAGCCGAAAACGCTTACTATTAGCGGAGCGCTTCCTTTGTAAGCTTTCAGTTCCTCTGCGAACTTAACAGCTCCCGGAGATGATAAGCCGATGGCGTTAATTATGCCGTGGGAATAGTTCACCACGACGGGATTTTTGTAACCCTCCACTTCTTCTACACCAACACTTTTCGAAATTACCGCTCCGGCGTGCTCTGAAATTCTGTTGAGGGAAGAAGCGTAACTTCCGAGAATGCCACTTGCGAGGATTATGGGATTTCTCATTTTCAATCCAGCCACTTCCACCTCAAGCAGGGATTCCTCCATTAGTTTCGAGCTATCGTTCAGAGTATTTTAATCTTCTCTTAGAAGTGGTAGAACTCTCTCCGCTATAAGTCTAACACACTCCAAGTAGTAATTGTGCCTGACAAGGGGGGTTAGGACGAAGTGCTCCACTCCGGCTTTTATGAACTTCTCCATTCTCTCAGCAACATCCTCCGGAGAGCCGTAGAAGTACCTTCTCTCCACAAGTTCGAAAGGAATTTGTTTAGCAACATTCAAAAGCTTCTCGACGTTCTCTTTGGTGAACGTGAAGTGCAAAATATTCGGTGGGAGCTCTTTTTCATCTATTCCCACTTCCTTTAAGAACTCGCCTCTGAATGGTGATAGCAAGGCTATAAACTTTCCCGGGACTTCTATCATCTCCCTCGCCTCATCGTAGCTTTTCGCCACGACCGTGTAAGCGAAAAGTCCAGCTTCGACTTTCCTATGCTTTCTCACGATCTTTTTTAGGTTTTCCTCGTACTTTCTCTCTCCCATCGTAGCGGTCGGAATCCAGCCATCGGCATATTTTGCCGTGATCTCCATAGTTTTTTGAGAGTTTCCAGCTATCCATATCTTCACTTTTTCCGAAGGAGGGACGAAAGCTCCATTCATTTTGAAAAATTTTCCTTCGTAGCTTACGACCTTCCCGCTGAGGAGCTCTCTTATAATCCTGACTCCTTCCTCAAGTTTTGAAACCATAAACTTCGTTTCTATTCCAAAGGGTAGGAGGTTCATCCCCTCCCCAGCTCCAAGTCCGAGAATGAACTCCCTACCACTCATCGACGCTATTGTCGAAGCTGCCTGTGCCACAACAGCCGGATTTCTTCTCAAAACATCGCTCACACAAACTCCGAGCGTTGCTTTCGTTTTGCCGGCAAAATATCCAAGAATACTAAATGCCTCGTAAGCGTAGAAATTCTTTAACCCAATTCCAACAAGGTGATCGGGGGTGAATATGCTGTTAAAGCCGAGTTTATCTGCATAAACCCCAGCTTTAATAACAAGCTCTATGGGGTAGTGGGGAAGCTGAATTCCCACTCTAAACATCGGAAGCGTTAAATACACAGCACTATTTATTACTTTCTATGAGAGCCAAGGCTTTAACGCTGATAATGCTTATTACTCTCGCCACGATTCTTCCCGGTTGTGCAGAAAGGAAAGAGACGCTAAAAATTGGCGTATTAATCCCAGAGACCGGTAAATTTGCAACCGCCGGAAAAGCCATGAAAAACGCTGCATTGCTCGCTAAAGAGCACGCTGAGAAGTTCAAGCTTTCTAAGTATGAGATAGAGCTGATTTTTGCAGACACGAAATCTTCTCCTGAAGGGGCTGATTCAGCCTTCAGACAGCTTGTTGAGAAAGGTGTAGTGGCTGTTGTTGGAGCTTATTCGAGTCCTGAAGCGATAGCAGCAGCGAAAGTGGCTGGAGAAACAAAGACTGTTTATATAGCGAGCGTAGCGTCCACTGAACAGCTTGAAAAGATGGTTGAGGAGGGTAACAAGTACGTCTTCAGAAACGCATACAATACGAGCTACTGGGGAGAACTTGCCTCTGAATTTTTGAAAATATCTGGGGCTGAAGGTTTCTACTTCGTCGGCTTCGATCCCCTTAAGATATTCAACTTAGGGATGCTGAAGAAGATTAACGCAAGCGGAGTTGAGGGCAAAGGCGTGAGCTTTTACAAGTCTCCAGCTGTAGATCCGAAGGATGTTGTGGAAAAAGCCAGAGAAGCTGCCAAGGTCGTTGGGGAAAAAGATGTTCTCATCCTCGGAGATCCGGGAACACTTTCTGTCACGTTCGTGAAGGAGTACAGAAACAGCGGGGGGAAAGGGATAATCTACTCCGTCGGAGGAGTACTTGCGCTACCACAAACACTAAAGCAGCTCGATCAGAATTACATCGCTTTCCAAGCTGCCGCTTTGGAAAACACTAAAAAGACCGAACTTACAGCAGCGTACTTCTCCGGATATAGGGAGAAGTTCGGCGAAGAGGCAAACAACTACGCCGCTTTACTCACCTACGACGCTATTCTGATCATTGCCCAAGCTTACGAAAAGAACAAGGATCTCGTTAAGAATCTTGAAGAAGGAGAGTTCAAAGGAGCAGCTGGGATTTACAAGTTCGACGACAAACACCAAGCTATATGGGGTAGCGAAAAGCTTAAGGGAATCATAGGGGAGTACGTTAACGGAAAGATAGAGGTTGTGTACCCAGAAGAGTTCAAAACGTCAGAGGTTGTATGGCCTTAACTTTCTTCGAAAACTTTTTCATCTTCTCGGTATTCGCTTCCCTAATTTCTTTTAATTTCAGAATCGGAAAATTTCTGAATCTCTCTCTATACTCTGCCTTTTCGGTAGGCGCATACCTCGTCTACTTTTTCGGAGAGTTGTCGGTTGTTTTAGCTTTTCTTTTAAGCTTTCTAATAGCCTATCCGCTTTTTTTGATCAAAGAGAGAATTTGCAGAGGTGTCATGGATGCTACGATAGTCAGCCTTGGCTACGGGATTGCGATAGAAGAAATTTTGAGAATAGGTGTGCAAAAGGGATACTATTACGTCGTTAGCGAAGGAGTTAGAGCTCTTCCAGAGGTTTTTATCGCCTCCTATTTAC
>NZ_WANY01000049.1:0-2547 GCF_015521575.1 Ferroglobus sp. | reverse complement strand
TACCTACTCCAAGCTCACGTTCATGAACACTAAAGGTACTAAAGTGGAGTACGACTTTAATGATGAAATTTTCGCCTTTGTTGACTATCAAAAGCTCTGTGATTCTCTGTGGACGGATATAGAGGAGAAAAAGGTAGTTTCATACGATAAAAAGGGTGTTGTTTTGGAGAACGGAGAAAGGATTGAAGCAAAAGTTGTTGTAGATTGCTCGGGGATGGACGGAGAAAACCTTCGAAGGAATTCGGGAATAAACATACCGCCGAGATTGATCTACATAACCTATGAGAGAGTTGATAGGCTAAACGTTCCAGATGACACTTTTTACTTAATAGTTGGATGTTCGATATATGGTGGATGGATATATCCGGCGAAACCCTCGGAAATTGGGGCTGCAAATCTGTTCAAAAGGAAGGAGAACGTTTACTATCCAGAAACAACCATTCTAAAAAAATCCTATCCTGAAATTTTTGTAGAAAGCGAAATCAAACAAATTTTCAAGGAAGTCTATCCTTACGGTTTTGTTAAAAGGGTCGTTAACGATAATGTCATTCTCTTCGGCGATTCAGCTGGATTAACGCATCCCATGTACGCTACAAGCATCCATTATATCCATCACGCCTCCAAACCTCTTTCTGACTCGATTAAGAGTTATTTAAACGGTTATGGGAAGCTTGAAGAATATCAAAAGTGGTGGAAAAGCTCGTGGATCTCCACAAGAAAGCTGAAGTCCATCCAGATTCCATAATAAATGAATTAAAAGGTTTGAAAGATGAAAAGGTGTACGTTAAAAATCCGCCCAAGATTTGGGAGCTACCATTAAAATTGCTTTTGAAAACCGCTTACTACTATCTCAAGCTGTCAATTTGAAAAACCACCGGAAATCACAATCTTCATCGCCTCCTCAACGCTGATGTCCAGATAAATCAGCTCCTCTTCTGGAACCAAAACAACGAGCCCGGAAGTTGGATTTGGAGAGGTGGGAATGAAAACGTTGACGAGGTTTTTTCCTGTTTTTTCACACGCCACTCTTATCGATTTTCCAGAGGTGAAACCTATCGCGTAGATCCCTTTCCTTGGATACTCGACCAAAACAACCCCACGAATTCTTTCAGCCTCACCTTCCACAAGCACTTTCACAGCCTCTTTTGTTGCGCTGTAAATCGTTCTGAGTAGGGGGACTTTTAAAAAGCTTTTCTCAAGTCTTTCGATGATTTTTCGCCCCAAAGCGAATCTACTCAGCAAACCAAGGATCAGAATCGTTAGAAAGAGAAATAACAAGCTGAATCCCGGAACGTAAAATCCGGAGATTTTGTGCACTGCCGGAGAAATTAGATTTTCGATCCACCTAAAGGTGAAGTAGAGAACGAAAATCGATGCAGCCAATGGCAAAAATATCACCAGTCCGGCAAGCAGCGTGTCTCTCAAAGTCTTGAGCATGTTTCAAATTTCTTCGAATGCAAGATAATAGTTTTGTTTATCTTGCAATTTTGTAAGAAAAAATTTATCAAACATATCACTCAAAATAGGTCACGATTGTTTATGGTGGATGACTTGGTGCAAAGTGACCACGAATTTGATCTTGACGATGTTGTATCAAAATTAGAGGGATTGAGGACGCTGATTGTGTACGATTCAAAATACGTCGTGAGAACCCTTATTTTTGGAAAAATCATCCCTCAATACGCCGATAAGAGGTTGTTTATTGCCGTTTATTCGGACAGCATGATGAGAAGGCTTGGCAAAACCTACGAATCCATTCCGGATGAAAGGATAAAGAGGATTTTAGACGAGGCAGCGATAATTAAAGTTGGTCTGAACGAAAATGTTCCCTTTGGAAAGTTGCACGCTTACGTAAACATACACTCGGAGTGGTGGGACGATCTTATAGATGAACTTTACAAACTTGGCGATTCTTTCTTGCTTTTCCACGGATTTTCGCTGCTCCCCATTGTTTACGGGAACGAGGCTTGGAAGTACTTGATGGACATTTTTGACGCCTTGCCGGATGAGATAACCTTCGTGAATAAAATATCCTCTTCTCTCTACGATGAAAACGTGAAGCGGTTTATGGAAAGGTTTCACGATGTAATCCTCGCTGTGAGGAGAGAAGAAGACTTCTTTCCGGTAGGAAGAACTTACTGGATAGGGGTGGAACAGAGCATAATCTTCGACATCAAGCCGGGATATGCAAGATACAAACTTGTTGGAGAAAATTTGCAGAAGGTTGAATAAGAGTAACTCTTAGTTTTTGTCTGAAAAATCAGCTTCGATAACTTAACGCTTCAAGATATACAGAGTGAATTTCGGGCTGTAAAGAAATTTGAAGCACTTTGCAATTTCCCGAAATGTTTTTGCTCAATTCAAAGCTTTTTGACCGAAAAGAAATTAGGTTTATTTTAGCAGTTTTTCAAGACCTCTCCGATAAAGAGCTTTGCTGTGAGATTCTTTCGCGTCGTGTAAACTCTCATCAGAATCTGTTTCCTCACATCTACAGCTGAGAAAACGTACAGATTCTTTTTGGTAGCTTTGACAATTGTTTCGTCAATC
>NZ_WANY01000048.1:0-5282 GCF_015521575.1 Ferroglobus sp. | reverse complement strand
GGTTGATGAAAAACGTCTTCGACGTCTCGCATTTCGCTACGGGTCTCTCCGCTTTACTCATCTACAGAATTTTGTTCGACGAAGGCTTTACAGCGGAAATGCTCACAAGACTTTTTACGGAAAGGTTTTACAACTACGTAATGCTCAATCAATTTGACAGAAACGTCGTTAACGAGCTTCACGTCAATGACCTTCTCGATTTCGCTTTTCGCGGGCAGAGGTTAGCTGAAAAGGGTTGGAAAATTGGAAAGCTTGAAGTGGATTTCTCAGACTACGAGAACTCCTTCTTGCAAAGAGGAGAGTACTACGCCTACCCGTTCTGCGCGATAACAACAAAATTCGCCACCTTAATGAGATTCGCTGACATGCCTTGTTTGCTCGCACCCGAACCGGTAAGTATAGCGACCCTCGTTAACGCTGTGTCATTATTCCCGGAGAAACCCTTCGCTCCGGTAAGCTTGTGCAAAAACTGCGCAACAGCTCACGTTCAGCCGGCAAAGTGCATGTACTGTCTGAGCAAAAATCTCAAAATTTAAAAAATAAATTTTTGGAGCGTTACTCTATGGTTATCGCTCCAGCAGGACAGCTGTCTGCAGCTTCCTGGCAGCAATCGATATTTGCTTCGCAATCTCCAACAACCCTACTTATTCCGTTCTCGTCAAGCTTAAAGACTTCTGGACAGATCTCCTCACATAGTCCGCAGCCCGTACAGAGGCTCTCATCTACTTTAGCTGGCATGGTGAATATTTAGCGTTAAAAACTATTTAAATATTTTCAGCCCTTGAGGAATTTCTCAAAAGCACGAATTCGACTTTTGAGCCGATAAAATATAACGATTAGTCATTTTAAATATGCCCGGCAACATCTCAACTGGGAAAAATTAAAATCGTACTCCAACAACTTTTGAGAGTCATGAAGATCGGTGTATTTGTCTGTCACTGCGGATTGAACATAGCGAGAATTGTTGACGTTCAAGAAGTTGTTGATTACGCTAAAAATCTTGAAGATGTTCACTTTTCCACGGATTTAAAATACGCCTGCTCTGATAGCGGTCAGGAGGAGATTATAAAAGCTATAAAAGAAAATCAACTTGATGCCGTTGTTATTGCCGCATGCTCTCCAAAGCTTCACGAACACACTTTTAGAAGGGCTGCGATGAGAGCTGGACTTAATCCTTACATGGTCCTCATGGCGAACATAAGGGAGCAGTGTTCGTGGGTACATCAGGAGCATCCTAAAGCTGCGACGGAAAAAGCGAAGGATCTTGTCAGAATGGCTGTAGCTGCCGCAAGGAAGCTTGAGCCCTTATCAAGAAAGAGGATTGAGGTTAAGAAAAGCGCCGTTGTGATCGGTGGTGGCGTTGCTGGAATCGAAGCAGCTCTAACCCTCGCTAACGCTGGCGTGAAAGTGTATCTTATAGAAAAAGCCCCTACGATTGGAGGAAAAATGGCTACGCTTAACGAAGTTTTTCCGACAAACGACTGCTCGATATGCATATTAGCGCCCAAAATGAGCGAGGCATTCAACCATGAAAACATAGAGGTCATAACAAACGCTGAAGTTCTGGAAGTTTCCGGGCATGTGGGGAATTTTAAAGTAAAAGTCAGAAAGCATCCGAGGTACGTTGATGAGGATAAATGCAAAGGCTGTATTGACGACTGCTCCTCAGTTTGTCCAGTGGAGGTGCCGAACGAGTTCGACTACACGATAGGAGTGAGAAAAGCTATATACTTGCCGATTCCCCAATCAACTCCGCTTTACGCAGCCATAGACTGGGAGCACTGCATTGGATGTAAGCTCTGCGAAAAAGCTTGCGAGCCGAAAGCTATTGACTTTAATCAGAAACCGGAAGATGTGGAGATAGAGGCGGGAGTTATCATTGTTGCGACAGGCTACAAGCCCTTCGATGCGAGAAGGAAGGAGGAGTACGGGTACGGAGTGTATAAGAATGTTATAACGACTCTCGAACTCGAAAGGCTTCTCTCAGCTTCTGGTCCAACTCTCGGCAACTTATACCGTCCTTCGGATTCGTCCGTGCCAAGGAAAATTGCGTTCATTCAATGCGTTGGGAGTAGGGATGTGAAGACGAACAAGTACTGCTCAAGGGTTTGCTGCATGGTGAGCATTAAGAATGCATACATAATAAAGGAGAGGTATCCAGATGCGGAAGTCTCAATTTTCTTTATAGATATAAGAGCCTTCGGGAGAATGTACGAGGAATTTTTTGCACGCGCTCAGGAAAAGGGAATAAGGTTCATAAGAGGTAGAGTTGCCGAAATTTACGAGCTTGAAAACGGAAATCTCGTTTTAACTTACGAGAACACTCTTACTGGGGAAATAAGAGAAGAGGAGTTCGAACTTGTCGTTCTTTCCATTGGAATAGAAGGAAATACAGACTTAGCAAGCAAGCTTGGGATAAGCGTAGGAGAGGACGGATTTTACGATGTTGCTCATCCAAAGCTCAGACCGGCTGAAACTGATGTAAAGGGAATCTTTCTTGCTGGAACTGCAAGCGGACCTAAAGACATTCAAGACTCCGTAGCTTCTGCTGGTTTAGCGGCTTCAAAAGCTATGGAACTCATATTTGGAGGAGAAGCTGAATTCGACCCTTACAACGCCTACGTAAATGAGGAGAAGTGTATAGGATGCAGAATATGCGAGGAAGTTTGCAACTTCAATGCAGTAACCTTTGAAAACAAGAAGGCGAAAATCGATCCCAACGCTTGCGTCATGTGCGGAGTTTGTGCAGCCTCTTGTCCGGCGGATGCGATAGACTTGGGATTCTTTAAGGAAGATGCGATAGTTGCGATGATCGATGCCCTTGCTGAAGAGAAGAAGGTTGAACCGCTAATACTGATTTTCGCCTGCCACTTTTGCAGTTACGGAGCGTTAGATTTGGCCGGAACGACAAAAACTCAGTATTCCCCCAACGTGAGAGTTATAAGGACGCTTTGCTCTGGCAGAGTCGATCCCGAGTGGATTTTGAGGGCGTTGAAGAAGGGAATAGACGGCGTCATGGTAACCGGATGCAGGCTTGGGGAGTGCCACTTTAGAGTGGGAAATTATCATGCTGTCGATAGAATTAAAGCTCTGAAAAAACTGCTTGAAGAGATTGGGATAAACCCCGAGAGGGTTGAAGCTTCTTGGCATTCTGCTGGTGAGGGTGCTGAAATAGCCAAGGATGTTGACGAGTTTGTTGAGAAAATTGCGAAGCTCGGATCGATTTACGAAGAGGTGGCAAGATGATAGAGAGAGATGTTGAGATGGAGGAGAACCGCTTCATATTTATTCAAAGAACCGAGGATGAGGAAAGAAAGCTGATTTACGATTACAAAAAGTGCAACGGTTGTGGAATTTGCGTTTACGCCTGTCCGATAAATGCGATAGAACTCGGACCGATACACGACATAGCGTTGGGTTTGGAGATGCCACCTATAACGCTTGATCATATAAAATGCTCTTACTGTGGAATTTGCTACGCTTTTTGTCCCTTTAACGCCTTCGACTTTTACATTAACGAAAAGAGAGTAGAAAAGCACGAACTACCTCTTACTTTATCCGGAGAAACGAGGATCGATAGGGAGAAGTGCGTGAACTGTACTTTATGCTACAAAGTCTGTCCGACAAATGCGATAAGCCTCGATTTCAAAATAAAAAGGGAGGATATTCCTCAGAGGAACGAAGGTGTAGAAGGAAAGGTGGAAATAGACAGGGAAAAATGTAATTTGTGCGGGATTTGCGCAGAATTCTGCGAAGTTTTTCAGATGGTTGAGAAAGAACCCCATCCAGAAGACATCATGCCCTACGAAGATATCCTCATCGACGAGACGAAGTGCGACTACTGCAAGCTTTGCGAGAGAGTTTGCCCGGAGGAGGCGATAAAAGTCGAGGGGAAACTAATAGAGGCTGACGTCTCAGATTACGCTTTCGTTGACGTTAACAATGAGGAGTGCTCAAGATGTTCTTACTGCGAAGAAGTTTGCCCCTACGATGCAATAACAGTTTCGAAGCCAATTTACGGGGAGCTGTACTTGTACGAGCCGAGGATGTACAGATGCGATCCGGTTGGATGCGGAGCCTGTATAAAAGTTTGCAAGCACAACAGAGTTTGGTACGTTTCGAAGGATAAGGGAAGAGTTCACTACAACGAGAGATTTTGCAATTACTGCGGAGCTTGCGAGAACTCGTGTCCTTACGATTTAATAGCTGTTAGGAGGGATGCGGTCTTTACTATAGAGAACATAAAGAACGAACCTTGGAGGGAGTCTTGGGAGGAGGCTGTTTACAGGATAACGAGAAAAACGAGAGCTGAAGAGCCTAAAGTTAGGTTTGCGAAAGTTTCTCAGGAATTTGAAGTTAAAGAGGAAGAGTTTAAGGTCTTTAAGCCGACTGAAGACGTATTAAAGAAACTCGAAGAGAAGATCTCACTGGCTGAAAAAATTTTAAAAAGAGCGCCGGTCAGAAAAGCGATTGAGGAAAAGAGGTTCGAAGACTTTGCAAAGCTGGTGAAGAAATATGCATCTCGAGAGCTTGAGGGGAAGAAAAAACAAGAAGCTTGAAGGCAAAAAGATCGTTCTTGGAGTTACTGGGAGTATTGCAGCTGTAGAGTCCGTGAAGCTTGCGAGGGAACTCGTTAGGAGAGGGGCTGATGTCGTGGCTGTTATGAGCGAAGCAGCTAAAAAGATAATCCACCCCTACGCCCTTGAATTCGCCACAGACAATCCGGTTATAGACGAAATTACTGGGAAAATTGAGCATGTAGAACTTTTCGAAAAAGATGGTAAAGCTGACCTGTTCTTAATCGCTCCAGCTACAGCCAACACTATTGCTAAGATCGCAAACGGCATAGATGATACTCCCGTCACAACGATGGCTACAGTGGCTCTCGGAAGCGGAAAGAAGATAATCGTAGCCCCAGCGATGCACGAAAGCATGATAAAGAACAGAGCTGTTGCGGAAGCGATGGAAAAGCTGAAGAGTTTTGGAGTGGAAATCGTCGAGCCTAAATTCGAAGAGGGGAAAGCGAAGTTTCCCGAGATAGAGAAGATATGTCTCCACGTGGAAAGGGCTCTGTACAAAAAGGACTTCAAAGGATACAAAGTTCTCGTAACTTCCGGACCAACTTACGAGTTCCTCGATCCGATTAGGTTTATAAGTAACAGAAGCAGCGGAAAATTTGGCTACGAGATTGCTCTTGAGTTCTGGCGGAGGGGTGCTGAGATAGTTTACGTTTCCTCGAAAGATGTTCCTTTCAGCTTACCTAATTTCAAGCACGTAAAAGT
>NZ_WANY01000047.1:0-13327 GCF_015521575.1 Ferroglobus sp. | reverse complement strand
CAAGAAACTCAAGAAAGAGCGTTGAGATCGTGCTGGAAAAGCACGACATTTCCTTCGATTACGTATTCACGAGAGAAAAGGATCTGAAGCCTTCCCCAAAGCCGATAATAAAGCTGATGGAAAAGAAAGGGTTGAAGAGAGAAGATGCGGTAATGATCGGAGATTTCTATTTCGACTACCTAACAGCCAAGAATTGCGGAATTCCCTTCTGGATGATGCTCAACAGCAGAAACGAAACTTTTCTGAAAGAGTACGAGATAAAACCGGATTTGATTTTCAGAAATTACAGAGAGCTCCTCTCCGGCTTAAAGTTGTAAAATTCTTTAGGTATTTTGACAAACTTTGTCAAATTTGATCGAATAATTTTTAAACTTTGTAAATAACAATCAAATATGAGGATTGCTATAGTAGGAGCTGGGGTGATTGGAACAATCTTCGCCTACATCTTCGGAAAAAAGCACGATGTGACGCTCGTGGAAGTCGTTAAGGAGAAAGTTGACCTCTACAGAAAAGAGGGATACACGATAATAATGCCCGACGGAAAAGAGGTTCACGTGGATGACGTTAGCATTACCAATGATCCCAAGGAAGTTGGTGTCGTCGATCTCGTCCAGATTTCCGTCAAGGGTTACGCAACCGAAGCTGCAACGAAAGGGGCATTGCCTATGATTGGAGACGATACGATGGTCCTCTCCGTACAAAACGGACTGGTTCACGACATAATCGCATCAGTCGTCGGGAAAGAGAAGGTTATCGCCGGAATTACCGCCCACAGCGGAATGCCAGTTAAGCCGAACGTGATAAGATACGTCGGAGGGTATGGGCCTCTCCTGATTATAGGAAAGTACGACAAAAAGCCGAACGATAGGTTTAACTGGATAGTCGAGGAGTTGAAGAAGACCGGCGAAGAGATCGTTGTCGTGGATGACATAGAGCCAGTAATATGGAAGAAGCTCGTCGCCAACGTAGCTTGCAACCCGGTAGCTGCGATAACCGGAATGACGAGCGTAGAAGCTCTGGCTTGCGAAGATACGAAGGCTCTGATAAAGATGTTGGCTGAAGAAGTCGTTGAAGTTGCTAAGGCAAAGGGAATTTACTTCCCCGAAATGGAGAACATAGCCGAATTCGTCTACGAGGCTTTCGCCGGAACGAAAGACAACAAGGTTTCGATGCTGCAAGACGTGGAAAACAAAAGAAGAACTGAAATCGACACGCTAAACGGAGCGATAGTCAAAGAGGGGGAAAAGCTTGGAGTTGACGTGAAAGCGAACAAGGTAATAACGCACCTCGTAAGGTCTCTTGAATTCATGTACGACAAGAGGTAGATACTTAATAATTTTTTCATTTCCCGATTTCTGGATCGAGAAAGACTTGGGAAAAGATAGGAAAAGCAATTACCCTTTGCAGTTGGCTTGGAGGAAAAGCAGTTAGACATTTGTCCTGAGCGAATAAAAAATTAAAAATTCTAATTCTATCTTCCTTTCCACTCCGGCTTTCTCTTTTCCAGAAAAGCTTTCAAACCTTCTACTGCATCTTCGCTTTTCACAAGCTGGGACAAGTAGATATCGTTGATTACATCGAATAGCGACAAGTACTCTTTCTCCGTGGAGAACAACAGAGCTTTTTTCGTAAGTTTTAAAGCTACGCTGCTTTTTTCAAGGAGAGAATTCACGAACTCGTTTACACCTTCCTCAAATTTCTCGTCTTCGAAAACCCTGTTGACCAATCCAATCTCGAAGGCTCTTTCAGCGGTGATTGCCTCTCCGGTAAGAATGATCTCATAGGCGTTCTTCCATCCGATTATTCTTGGTAAAAGAGCAATTGCCACCGGTGGGTAGTGGGCAAGTGTTATTTCTGGCACGCCAAGCTTAGCGTTTTTCGAAGCTAAAACGAAATCACAAGCTATCGCAAGCTCGAACCCTCCTCCGAGAGCGAATCCCTTTACTGCCGCTACCGTCACAGCCTCGCACCTCAGAACTTTGTCTATCAACCGGGTGAACCACTTGATCATCTCCGGAGCTTTGTCGGGAAAGTGCTCCTTTATTTCAGCCCCAGCACTAAAACTCTTCCCCTCTCCAGAAAAAACGATCACATCAACGCTCCCAACTTCGTCAATGGCGCTGATAATCTCTTTCATCGTCTCCATGTCGAGGACGTTCACCGGAGGATTCGCTATCTTTACTCTGGCAATCCTCTCATCTTTTTCCACTCTTATTTTTTTGTATTCCATAACCCGAGTATGGTTTTACATACTTAAGTTTTACCAAAAAGAAAGTTTACAATGTCAAGTTTTTCTAACGATTACGCTACCAATTAACGCAAATGTGCCGGCTAAAACTAAAGGTATTTTGAAGCTCTCTGTGATGTCCGCTAAGAATCCGGCTACGCTCGGACCCACCATTTGACCAACTCCGAAGAATAGCGTGACAAAGCCGATGGCTGCGGAAGCTGAACTTTTTCCAGCAAGATCTCCGCAGTAGGCTTGGACTAAGGGAGGTATAGCAAGCATCGACGCTCCAGCCAGTATCGTGGCTAAAATTGCCATAGGCAAATTCGTTGAGAGTCCGAAGAGAATGAAAGCTACACCCATAATCGTGTAGACGGAAAAAAGAGCTTTCTTCCTTCCAATAGCATCAGAGATCTTACCCCAGAGAATCGCGCTAATTATCGATAAAATTCCGACAATGGACCACATACCACTCGCTATCTCATACTCCACTCCTATTTTGATGAGGTGGGAGGTGTAGAATGTGACGAAAACTATGTAGGATAACCCGAAGAAAACGTAGGAGAAGCCGAGAGTTAGAAGGCTCCTCGATCTATATACGTCTCCCACCTCTATCTTCGTCTCCGGAACGAATTCCGTCGGAGTCTCTCTGAGTTTCAAGGAGAGAATTGTGACGAACAGGCTTATTAAAGCAAGAAAAACCCACCCAGCCCTCCAGTCGTAGGAGAGGATAACCAAAGGCAGAGTTATTCCGGCGAAGATTATTCCCACGCTCGAACCAGCGTTTATCACTCCGAGGGCAAAACCCCTCCTCTCTATCTCGAACCATTTTGCTGCCAAGCCCACAAGACCGACGTTAACTCCAGCAGATCCGGCTCCAGTGAGAAATCTGTACACGCTTGCGTCGAAGAAGCCGGTGGAGAGAGAGGTTAGAAATAGCGTAACCGTGACTAAGAAGAGAGTTGACACCACAACTACCTTCGATCCGAACCTTGAAGCGAGATAACCAACGAAAGGCGAAAAGAGAACGTATCCAAAGAAATTTGCCGACGCTATAACTCCCATCTCAGTGTAGCTGAGGTTCAATCCCTCCTTCATCGGTTCGAGGATGACTGTGTAAGCGAATCTCGCCAAACCCAATCCTACGAAAATTCCGAGTAATCCGACGACGAGGGTGTAAATTTCCTCCCTCTTCATGACCAAAATAAAATAATTTATTGTGTCCTTTTAACCCTTATCGCATTTTCCGGACAAACCTGCCTGCAAACTCCGCAGCCAACGCAAAGGGCTTCGTCAATCCACACCTTCTCCCCGTCGTAAACTATCGCTGGGCAGGTGAAGTCCGAAACGCACCTCAAGCAAAGAGTGCATGCTTCGGTAACTTCGAAGGGTCTTATCTTAACTCCCTTCCTCCTCCTCTCCCTCGTCCAAAGTATTGCGCACGGCTGCCTTGCGACGATGACAGCGACACCATCATGCTCCAAAGCTCTTCTGAGCGTTTCCTCCATCTTTTTAAGGTTCATCGGATTCACAACTTCAACGAAATCTACTCCAACACCTTTAACCACGTCCTCTATCAAGATCTTCTTCTTCTCAACTCCGCAGATGCTTTCACTCACTCCGGGATGTGGCTGATGACCGGTCATAGCTGTTGTGAGGTTATCGAGAACAACGTAAACGAACTTCGCTCCGTTGTAAACGGCATTCGCTAAAGCCGGAATTGTAGCATGGAAGAACGTCGAATCTCCAGCAGTCACGACTATTTTGTTGTTTATAACCCTATACAACCCGTTAGGCACTCCAACGCTCGCTCCCATGCAGATGGTGATGTCCACAGTCTGGAAGGGCTTGTTGACGCCGAGGGTATAACACCCTATATCGCTCGGCAAACACTCGTTTCCGGCTACTTTCTTTATAGCGTAAAAGCTCGCCGCATGAGGACATCCCGGACATAGCACTGGAGGTCGAGGGGGTGCTACGCTCATCGTCTTTTGGAGAGCTTCCATCTTCTCCTGAACGTTTACAGTCGGAGATATTCCGAGCATCTTAGCTATTCCCTCCTCAACCACTCCAACACTGTACTCGTAGTTCATTGGGAAGTAGCCGTTCTCCTTTCCGTAAACCTCGACTCCGTAGTCTTTAGCTATAGCCTTCACGTGAAGTTCCACAAACGGATCGAGTTCCTCAACCACAGCAACTTTGTCGAGGTTGCTTACGAAATCCTCTATCAGCTTCGTTGGTAGCGGATGGGTCGTGGATAACTTCAACAAAGGTAAATCTCTTCCAAGCCTTTTTATCGCTTCTTTAGCGTAAACGTAGCTTAATCCAGAAGCAATAACTCCAGCTTTTCCATCTCCCCCCTCCACCCAGTTGAACTCCTTTGCCTTAGAGAAGTGCTCCTCAAGTCTCTTTAGCCTTTCAATCACCCTCGGCTTCAACCTTCTCGCAACAGCGGGAACTATTACATCGGTCTCCGGATGTTTTTCCCACTTAACCTTTTCAAGCTTTTTCTCCGGGATTTCTCCAAGTTCCACAACCCCGCTTCCGTGGTTCAACCTCGTTACGGTTCTGAAAAGAACGGGAGTGTTAAATTTCTCGGAAACTTCAAAAGCGAGTTTCACGTAATCTTTCGCCTCTTGAACTGTAGAAGGCTCTATAACGGGAACTTTCGCAGCCTTTCCGTACCACCTATTGTCCTGCTCATTCTGACTTGAGTGCATGAAGGGGTCATCAGCTGTAACACAAACGAATCCACCCCTCGCACCTATGTAGGAAAAAGAAAATAAAGCGTCGGCTGCAACATTTACACCGACATGCTTCATCCCACACATACCACGCTTGCCAGCAAGGCTCGCTCCGATGGCAACTTCAAAGGCAACCTTTTCATTGATAGACCATTCCATGTAGTACTCCATCCGATCCCTGATATAATCGCAAGCCTGCTGCAAGGTTACGCCGATCTCAGAAGAGGGAGTTCCGGGATAAGCAGCGTAAACGTCTATTCCAGCCTCCAAAGCCCCTCTGGCGATAGCTTCGTTACCGAGGAGGAACACCTTCTCTCCAGCCTCTTTGAGGACGTCACGAAGCATGTTACAATGTTAGGTTAATCGTTTATATATTTTTCCTATTGTAAACAACTGCTTATAAGCGATGTTTCTTTAGTAAAATTCATATAGTTAAAAGTGTAAATCTTGGAAAGATGAAGCTGGACATACTGCTTGTAGGTGTTGGAGGGCAGGGAATTCTCACAACATCCAACATACTCGCGAGGGCAGCTTTAAAAGCTGGTGTGAATGTGGTCACAGCGGAAACTCACGGAATGGCTCAGAGAGGAGGAAGCGTTGAAGTTCACGTGAGACTTGGAGACGTGTACGCTCCGCTAATTCCGGTAGGTGGTGCCGACTACGCCATTTCCCTTGAGCCAGTGGAAATTCTAAGATATACCCAATACCTAAACGAGGATACAACCGTGATTTTAAACGACAGACCAATCGTTCCGCCATCCGTTTCAGCTGGTTTGGGAAGGTATCCAGAGATAAACGAAATTCTCGAAGCTTTGAAAGATATAACGAAGAACGTCAAACTCGTTAGTGCTTCGAAAATTGCTGAGGAGGTTGCTGGCACGATACAGGCAACTAACGTTGTTGTCGTAGGAATGCTTGCAAGGCTTGCGGATCTTCCATTTGATTACGAGATTTTGGAAGAAGTCGTCAAGGAGTTCTTCCCAGAAAGGCTTGTGGAACCCAATTTGAAAGCTCTTAAAGCCGGTTACAACTACTGGGGGTGATTTTTTGGAGGTTAAAAATATAGCTGTTTTGGGAGCTGGAGCGATGGGGCACGCTATAGCTGAATTAGCAGCAGTTTCCGGATTTAACGTAAAGATTAGAGATATAAAGGAGGAAATTTTGAAAAACGCGATGGAAAAAATAAAGCAGAGTCTCGAAAAAGATTTCAAGAAGGGTAGGATAAAAGAAGACCCTCAAGCTGTTTTAAGTAGAATTTCAGCCACGGTAGATCTGAAAGAAGCTGTGGAAGATGCGGACATGATAATCGAAGCTATTCCGGAGATAATGGATCTTAAAAAGCAGGTTTTTGCCGAGTGCGAGGAGTACTGTAGAGAAGATACGATAATAGCAACTAACACCTCTTCTTTGAGCATTACGGAGCTTTCCAAAGCTTTGAAGAAGCCGGAGAGGTTCATTGGCTTGCACTTCTTCAACCCGCCGAAGGTGATGAGGTTAGTTGAGATAGTCTGGGGAGAGAAAACGAGTGAAGAGACAGTAAAGATCACCGAAGAAGTTTCTAAGAAAATGAACAGAGTCATAATCCACGTTAGAAAGGACGTTCCCGGATTTGTTGTAAACAGAATTTTCGTGACGATGTCTAACGAAGCTGCGTGGGCTTTGGAAAAGGGAGAAGGAACAGTAGAGGAGATAGATTCAGCCGTAAAGTACCGAATGGGTTTACCCATGGGATTATTTGAGCTGCACGACCTCCTTGGAGGAGGTTGCGTCGACGTTAGCTACCACGTCCTCGAATACTTCAGGCAAACCCTCGGAGAAAGCTATCGACCAGCTCCGCCTTTCGAGAGGTTATTCAAAGCCGGACACTTGGGGAAGAAGAGCGGAAAAGGTTTCTACGACTGGAGCGAAGGAAAGAGCAACGAAGTCCCGCTTAGAGCCGGAGCGAAGTTCGATCTTCTCAGGCTTATTGCTCCTGCTGTTAACGAGGCTGCTTGGTTAATCGAAAAAGGAGTTGCCACGGCTGAAGAAATCGACCTCGGAGTAATCCACGGATTGAACTATCCGAGAGGTTTGCTGAGGATGGCTGACGACGTAGGCATTGACAAGATCGTCGAGAAGCTTGAAAAACTCTACGAGGAGTATAAAGAAGATAGGTACAAGGTGAATCCGGTTTTGGAGAAAATGGTAGAGGAGAACAAACTCGGCAGAAAGACTGGAGAAGGGTTCTACAAGTACGGCAGAGGACTCTACGAGTTCGTCAAGGTTGAAAAGCCTAAGGAAAATGTAGCGGTTATAAAGCTCAACAGACCGCAGAGGGCTAACGCCCTGAACGAAACCTTCCTTAAAGAGCTTGAGGACGCTTTAGACTGGCTTGAGGAGGACGAAGAAGTCAGATGTATAGTCATCACCGGCGAAGGTAGAAACTTCTGCGCCGGAGCAGACATAGCCGTCTTTGCGGAAGGAAAAGTCGAGAGGATGTTCGAATTCAGTCAACTCGGGCAAAGAGTCTTCAACAAGATAGAAAAGCTGTCTAAGCCGGTAATAGCAGCCATAAACGGGGCTGCGATGGGTGGGGGATTTGAATTAGCCTTAGCTTGCGATCTCCGAATTGTGAGCAGCAGAGCGATTTTGGCTTTGCCGGAATTAAACCTCGGAATCTTTCCCGGCTGGGGAGGAACGCAGAGGCTGGCTTTAGCGGTGGGAGTTTCCAAGGCTAAGCAGTTCATCTTCATGAGGGAAAACATAGATGCGAAAACAGCTTACGAGCTCGGAATAGCCAATTACATAGCAGAGGAAAACGAGTTCTGGGACAAGGTAATGGAGGTGGCTGAGAAAATAGCCGAAGGTCCACCGTTAGCCTACAAGTACGTCAAGAGGGTGATGTTCCACGGAATCAAGCCGGAGCTCGAAGCTTCCCTCTTCATGGAGTCAGCTGCGGGAGGAGACATAGTGCTTTCGGAAGATGTGGCTGAGGGTATTCAGGCTTTCTCCTACAGAAGGAAGCCGAACTTCAAGGGGAGATGATTATGAGGAATGTGGCTATAGTTGGAGTAGGAATAACGAGGTTCGGCGTTAGAGAGGCGAGCTGGAAAGACCTTGTGCTTGAGGCTGGTAAGTCTCTCTTTGACGACGTGCCAAATTTGGATAAGAAGGATATAGACTCACTTTTCGTGGGAGCCGCTCAACCGGAAAGATGGGTGTATCAGACTCACGTCGCTCCGCTTGTGGCTGAACTGCTCGGAATAGAAGTGAAGAGAGTAATAGCGAGGACGGAATCGGCTTGCGCAAGTGGACAGCTCGCGATAAGGTACGCTTGGCTTTCCATAGCGACTGGATTGAGCGACGTCGCTTTGGTTGTCGGAGTCGAGAAGATGAACTCGAAATTCCTCAATGTGAGCCAATCGAGCATGATAAACGTCGGGAACAGGGAATTCGATGGAGCGAATGGCTTCACAGCTCCTCCCTTCTTTGCGATGGTCGCTCAAAGGCACATGCACTTATACGGCACGACTGAAGAGCAGCTGGCGATGGTTAGAGTAAAAAATCAGGAGTACGGCTCTCAGAATCCATACGCCCAGTTCCAGAAGAAGGTGACTGTGGAGCAAGTTCTCAATTCAAGGATGGTCGCTCCTCCTCTGAAGCTCTTCGACTGCTCAGCCATAACAGATGGAGCAGTCGCTTTGCTTTTAACGAGCGAAGAAAAAGCGAGGGAATTCACAGACACTCCCGTCTGGATTCTCGGAGGAGTTCAGCACGTTGATGCGGCACATACTACCAATCAAATGGGAGAGCTGGCAGAGTGGGTGGCTCTGAGGAAAGCTGCCAAAGATCTCTACGACATGCTGAAGATAACTCCGGACGACATAGACATAGCCGAAGTCCACGATTGCTTTACCATAAGCGAGATAATCGAATACGAGGAGTTCGGGTTCTGCAAGAAGGGAGAGGGAGGAAAGTTCATAGAGGAGGGAGAGAGCTACATAGGAGGAAAAGTGGCTGTAAATCCAGGAGGAGGCTTGTTGGCCAATGGGCATCCGCTGGGAGCTACCGGCACGAGGCAAGCTTGGGAGATAGTGATGCAGTTCAGAGGAGAAGTGCCGAAAGGGAGATACGTTGATGGGGCTGAACTGGCCATAGCCCACAACCTCAGCGGAATGGCTCAGCTCCACCACATCATGGCTTACAGCGTTAACAAGCCAAGAGATGTGAAGTTCGGGAGGTGATGAAAATGAAGAAGCCGAAGAGGACGCTTACATTACCGGAAAAAATAGACTTGCCACCTCTCTTGGATTTGTGGGATCAGCAAGATCCGAGCGGTCCAGATGCAACCGGCATCTACGACTTCTACAGAAATTTGGCTGAAGGCGAGCTGACAACGACGAAGTGCAAGAGCTGTGGAAAGCTTATGTTTCCACCTCAAATCATCTGCCCGAACTGCTACAGCGATGAACTCGAATGGGTGAGAATTCCAGAAGAGGGAGAGCTTTACGCTTTCACAGAGTTAAAGCTCGGAGCTCCAATAATAGTAGAGAACTACGCTCCATTCGTCATAGCCATAGCGAGATTCGGAAATTATCCGGAAAACGGCGTTCAAATAAGTGGAATGATGTTCGACGTGAAGTACGAGGACTTGAAGATAGGAGATAAAGTCAGGTGGGAAATACTGGAGATAGAGGGTCCGGGGGAGAAGAAGAGATACTGGTACTACTTTGAGAAGGTCGAATAAATAGTTATCAATATTTTTACTTGGCCATTGACCTTATTTTTACCACAACAAACAATAAAGGTAAAAATACAGATAACATAAATATCGCTATATAAACCAAAAATCCGTCTAAATATTCGTTCAGCAACTCAAAAACCGGAGAAGCTGTTGCAGAAAGGAATGTCAGAAGAATCATTATACCAAAGCTTACGAATTCTTTTGAGACTAAATTCAAAATTTCTCGCCTAACTTTTACCGGATGTAATTCCCCATCTAACAATTTTCCCTCATGGGTGTCAGAGATAAGACCCAAAGCCGTTCTTGCATGCTTATCCATAAAAATTCTCGGTATGTCTGGAGATACCTTAAGTATTCCCTTTGCTGAGTGATAACGTGTATTCAACTTGGATTCTTCGCGTTTTTCCCTATCTTCTATCATTTCCTTTGTGGCGGTGTAAGCCTTCAGCTTGATCTTTTTAAGTTTAAAATAAGCTTCCTTCTCCTTTACAGGAGCTTCGCAGATTATTGTGTCTCCAGGGTTGCAGCCCAGTATGTCGAAAGCTTCGACTGGTATTCTGCAAACATTCTTTTCAATATCCGGTATATCTGATTTGCACACCCTCAAAACTAAGTATCGCCAGCCAAATAATTTCGAAAAAATATAGCAGATTTTATCAATCCACGATAACTTTAATGGATATAGTTTTACCTTAACTATCTTTTCCCTTCTTTCTTCTTCCGGAATTCCTATAGCATTCCTTATACTCTGGTCAACTTTCACTTGATTGTCCATCAAGTCCTCATCCAGAATGACTCTGCAGTGTATTCTTAATTTTGTTTCGCTGAGTGTTGCTGGTGAATACTCAACAACGGCAAAATTACCCAATTTCCTTTTAACGTTTCCGTTCACGCATACGATATAATCTCCATGAGCTTCTTCCCTGTTCTCTGTGGGTAAAACTTCGAATTCTCCAAGATCAGCAGCTTCCGTCGATAATTTCATAGTGATCGTAATTGAATTTTTCTGCTAATTTTTTCAATTTCTCTGTTCTGTCTTTCCGAATTTTTTCATTCATGACGTTTTCTAAAACGAATGTGTCGAAATCCCTGTCCGCCGCTATTAACCTTCTGACAACATCAAGAATCTCCCATTCAGTCATTTCTGGAAAAATTCTGTTTTCAGCTTTTATAGATGATAGCGCTACTGGGGTTTCGTTTATAAGTAAACAACCGTTGATGCTCAAATATACGAATACCTCCTCCAGGGTCAACCCACCATCTAAAGAAACTTTTATTCTCCGCAACTTGCAAAAATAATAGTTGATACCAATACTTTCAGTTTTATGCATATGTTTCAGCAGTCTCTCATTCAGATAAGCTACGAAAGTCTTCACGACTGTTCTCGGAGAGTACTGCAAAGTGGCAGGAATCGAGCCGTAGGGTGAAAAGTGTGCAGAATACACCACATCAAAATCGTACAGATCCGCCTTTATAACTGGTATTACAACATTCTTAAAACTCAAAAACTTATGTCTCAACTGTTCAACGGATGCATTCGAACCGTAAGCCAGAACTGGACAAGTTTCGGATATGTCAAAATCCGTATTCAGCACATCAGCTAATCTGACATTATTACTTCCTACTACTACGATGCTTTCTCCGAATTCGTCGAAATTTACCTTTTCGATTTCAAATGCATTCCCGTCTACATAAACGTAGGATCGTTTCGGCAGATCATAAGGATACCGAACCGCTCTTAAAATTAGTTTCCTCTCTTTTTCTACAAGCGGTTTTGCCATACATTTGTAAGTTTCAGCGTAAAAAATATAATGATTACCTCTACCAAAATAAGAGAATCTTCATTCAGGAAGCACGTAAGAAACCTTACTCTTCCTCAATCCCTTTTTCAATAGCTCTTCATAAGCCTTCTTGACGACCTCAAATTTCTTCGACTCGAAAAGAATTATTCCCTCGGAGAGTGCGTCAAGAATCGTCGGGCTTCCCCTCTTCAGCATTTCCAAAGCTTCGTTGAGCGTGTAGGGGTGAGGTTCGATGTTAATGCCCAGATCGAGTATTTCCAGCAATCTACCTATCCTGTCCAAGTACCTTTCAGTGAAGTCGGCGATGATTAGAAGGTCGTAATCGCTCCAAGGTTTATGATCGCCTCTCGCTCTCGAACCGAAAAGAATTACGGCGTGAACGTCGTAGTGTTCCCTTAATTTTTCCACAGCTATTTTTAACTTATCCAGAGACAATTTTTCTTGCAAAATTTACCACCTCTTCGGCAGCTCTTATCGCTCTTTTAGAAGTCTCTTCATCGTAAGCTTCGTGAGGCGTTCCAGAAGGGTGCGCATTTGGATACCGAGAAGGAATGTAATGTCTATCCAGCTCCCTCGCATGAATCATGAGTTCTTCGTCTTTTTCTCCCTTTTTTTCAAAAAACCTTTCCAGCAATTCTCTGATACTATGCCCCCAAGGAGCTTCGTTTATATGAAATAGCAAAGCTTTAACTGCTTTCTCAGCCGCTTGATGCGCATAGAACGCCGAGGCGTTATATCTCCCTTTTTCGTGCAGCATCTTAGCCGTCCCCAAATCCCAAAGAGCTTCTTCCAACCACCTTTCAGCTTCTTTCCTCATTTAATTTTCAATCAACCACAGTTAAATATAACGTTTTGCTTAAAAATATGCGGCAAAAAAGAGAGAAAATTACTCAAGCTTCGCTCCGCAGTTAAGGCAGAACTTTGAAAAGTCGGGCAAAAATTCTGCTCCGCACTTCTCGCACTTCTTCATCAACGGCCCGTATGGATACCTTGGATCCATGCCTTTTCCGATTCTGTCTCTTATTTCTCTCATCCTTGCCTTTCTCTTCTGCTTGAACGCCCACAGTCCTTCGCTCGGCTCGACTCCACCGATGTTTAAAGAGAACCATGCTTTTCCGTGTTCCCAAGTTAGTCGCCAGACGAGATCCCTCCACCAGTTGAGGTGGACTTTGAAGTACCACAGGCTCGAAGGAGACAAGTCAAGCATTCTGTCGATCATCTCCTTCACTTTGTCGTCAAGTTTTTCCTGAGGAACGACAGCGTTGACGATTCCCCACTCGTAGGCTGTCTTAGCATCTATCTCGCTGCTCATCATGACTATCTCGGCTGCCCTCTTCAATCCTATGTGCAAAGGCAACCATTGAGAGAGACCGCCTATAGAAGTCATTCCCACTCTCGGCCCGGGAGAGATGAACCTCGCATTTTCGCTCGCCACAGCCAAATCGCATGCGCAGACAAACTCGAAACCTCCTCCGGCTGTAACTCCGTTCACCCTCGCTATAACCGGCTTTCCACAGTGCATTATCATGTCGAAAACTCTTCCGTAAATTTCTCCCCACTTCCAGAAGTCGGAAGGCTTTTTCGTGTACTCCTCAGCGTACTCATGCACATTACCGCCGGTGCAGAAAGCTTTGTCTCCCACACCGGTCAAGACTATAAACTGCACATCGTCGTTCCACATAGCTCTTTCTATTGCGTCAACCATCTCTCTAAGCGTGGTCAATGTGTAAGAATTGTATTCATGCGGTCTGTTTATTGCTATCAAAGCCGTATGCGTGTACCAATTTTCGTCGTAAATAATCTCTTTGTAGTCCGCCATGATAAGATGTTG
>NZ_WANY01000046.1:0-3828 GCF_015521575.1 Ferroglobus sp. | reverse complement strand
CGTTAACGGTCAGAATAGAATGACGGTAGCGAGTTACGTTTTAGTGGTCACCTTGCTCCTAATAGTTTACAGAAGCTTGAGAAATGCTGTGGTTCCTTTAATTCCAATAACCCTCGTTATCCTAACAACCGGCGGAGCTATGTACGTGCTCGGTTTCTACAGAACTCTCATCACCGCAAGCATGAACTCGATGATTATCGGTTTAGGCATCGACTTCTCGATTCACGTAATGGAAAGGTACCTTGAGGAGAGGAGGAGGTTCGCTCCTGAAAAGGCAGTGGAGATAACGATTACCAGAATCGGAAAGCCCATACTCACCTCGGGGCTGACAATGGCTGGAGGATTTGCGGCAATGCTGATTTCACCTTTCCCGATAATGAGAGATTTCGGAATAATAAGTGTTTTAGCAATACTAATGAGCTTGATCGCCGCTTTAACTGTTGTTCCAGCGTTTCTCGTTTTCGTCGATAAGAGAAGGGGTAGTTAATCTTTCACGTAAAAGAAGCCGGATTTCCGATATCCAAGTTCTTCGAAGATTTCTTCTGGAATTCTTCCGCTAATTACTAAAATCCTTGGCTTTTCAACGAACTCCTCGATCTTTTTCACAATCCTTTTGAGGCTGTTTTCGTCTAATCTTGCTGAAAGAACAATGCCATCCTCTGGAGGAGAAATTTCTACCACTCCCACTTCGCATTCCACGGTTTTGAAGCCTCTGAACTTAACATCAACGCTAAAGGTGTCCTCGTGTCTTTCCACTGAAACGTCGAAGTCTTCTTTCAGCTTCTTAGTTAAAATTTTGATAAAAGTTCGTTTATTCTTCTTTTCTACCCTCAGCTCCAACTCCCCAAGCCAAGGATCTTCGAATTTCATAGGTAAATGTAGGTAGCGTCGATTATCCCATCAAGCTTGACCATCTTCTCCAGCACCTCTTCGGTTGGCGGATCATCCACAAGAAGCAGCATCAGCTGAACCCCTCCCGGCATATCTCCGTACCTCCCGACAATCATTCCCGCTATGTTTATATTGTACTGCCCGAAGAGGGTTCCGACCCTTCCGATCACACCCGGTTTGTCTTCATGGAGCGAGATTATGTAATGCCCTCTCGGAACGAAATCGACCTTGTAACGATCTATTCTAATTATTCTGTAGTCATCTCTGCCAAAACTCGTTCCAGCTAACGTTATGCTCTTCTCTCCTTTCACTTCCACTTCCAGCAAGCTTTCATAGCTGTCGGTTGTTTCGATTCTTGATTCCTCTATTTTTATTCCCCTCTGCTTCGCTATTGGCATCGACGAAACGAGGTTTATGTTTGCCCCAAGAATCGTCTCAAGCAACCCCTTTAACAAAGCTCTCGCAACATAGGCGGTATCTTTGCTCGCAAGTTTTCCTCTGTACGTGATTTTAACTTCGTTGAAATTCCCTCCGAGCCTTGCCGAGGCTATCTTCCCCATTTTCTCGGCTAACGTTATGTAAGGCATTAGGTATTCGAAATCTTCGGGTCTCAAACTTGGCAGATTGACAGCATTTATTACGGGAAGACCTTTGTACAAGTTGACGATGTCTCTGGCGATGATCATTCCGACGCTTTTCTGAGCTTCCTTGGTAGAAGCTCCTATGTGGGGAGTGGTTATTACATTCTCAAGTTTGAAAAGCGGATGGTTAAAATCTGGAGGTTCTTTTTCGTAAACGTCTAAAGCAGCCATGTAAACCTTTCCAGACTTTATCGCATCGTAAAGGGCATCTTCATCAATTATTCCACCTCTCGCACAGTTCACGATTATTACGTTATCCTTCATCCTCTTGAATTCCTCGTAGCTGATCATCTTCTCAGTCTCTTTAGTCTTTGGAACGTGAACAGTGATGATATCCGAATTTTCTATCAAATAATCGAAGCTAACGAGTTCGACACCTATCGATTTGGCTCTTTCTGGCGAGATGTAGGGGTCATATGCGATCACCCTCATTTCAAAGCTTTTGGCTCTTTTTGCCACTTCGAATCCTATCCTTCCGAGACCGATTATCCCGATAGTCTTTCCTCTCAGCTCCAATCCTTCGAATTTCTTCCTCTCCCACTTTCCCTCTTTGACACTCCTATCCGCCTGAGGTATCTTTCTTGCCGCTGAAAGAATTAAACCCATCGTCAATTCGGCTGTAGAGACTGTATTTCCTCCCGGAGCGTTCACGACGATGATACCTCTTTCCGTAGCGGCATCCACATCGATGTTGTCGACGCCAACTCCAGCTCTGCCTATTATTTTCAGCTTCTCTCCCCTCTCTATAACTTCCCTCGTAACCTTCGGTTTGCTCCTAACTATCAGCGCATCGTAATCCTTTATTACCTCCTTCAGCTCCTCTTCGCTAATGTCTGCCCTGACATCTACCTCCATACCTTCAGCTTTCAGCAGTTCTACTGCCTCTTTTGCGATGTTGCTTGCAACGAGAACTTTCATCGGTCAAGCATTGCCCTCTGGAGATATAAAGCTTGTCGGTTATCAAAAATCTTTTAAGTTTCTACCTCTGGTAAACTTTCGAGGTGAGATTTATGGCTGTGCTTTGGCTTAACGAAGTCTCCAAGGAAGACGTCCCGCTTGTTGGTGGTAAGGCCGCAAATCTTGGAGAATTAATGAAACTCGAAATTCCCGTTCCTAACGGCTTTGTCGTAGATGCGAGAACTTTCAACGAGTTTTTAGAGGCGACAGGGATAAAATACCAAATCCTCGACATGCTGAAGGGTTTGAACGTCGAAGATACGGACGAACTTAACAGAGTATCTGAAGAGATCAGAAAGCTGATCATAAACTCGGAAATTCCGAAGAACATTGAAGATGACATTAGGAGCGCTTACAGAAGACTATGCGAAGAGGAGGGCGAAGAGGTTTTTGTAGCCGTAAGAAGTTCGGCAACAGCAGAAGATCTGCCAGAAGCAAGTTTTGCCGGGCAGCAAGAAACTTATCTAAACGTTAGAGGAGAGGATGACGTCGTTGAGAAAGTGAAGAGGTGCTGGGCGAGTTTGTACACTCCGAGAGCAATTTACTACAGAGTTCAGCAAGGCTTTAGACATGAAGAGGTTAGTATTGCTGTTGTTGTGCAAAAAATGGTCAACAGTGAAAAAAGCGGAGTAATGTTCACCTCCCACCCGGTAACTGGAGAGAAGCTCTGCATAATCGAAGCAGTTTTTGGTTTGGGAGAGGCGATAGTAAGCGGAAAGGTAACTCCTGACACCTACGTTTACGACAGAAAGCAGAGAAAGCTCGTTGATGTCAAAGTTTCCGAAAAAACCCTCATGATAACGAGAAAGAATGGAGAGACCGTGGAAGTTGAGCTGGGTGAGAAGGGAAGGGAGAGAGTTTTAAGCGATGAAGAGATTGAAGAGCTCGTGAAGTACGGGGAAATAATAGAGGAGCACTATAAGCATCCTCAGGACATAGAATGGGCGATCGAGAATAATAAAATATTCATCCTCCAGTCGAGAGCTGTGACGACGATAAAGGGCAAGGTTGAGGAGGAAAAGGTTGCCGGGGAGGGAAGAATACTCGTAAAAGGTCTTGGAGCGTCTCCGGGAATTGGTATTGGGAGAGTGAAGGTAATTTTCAGCGAGAAGGAAATCAGCAAAGTTCAGCCGGGAGACGTGCTCGTCACGACGATGACAACTCCGGACATGGTTCCGGCTATGAAGAGAGCCTCAGCCATCGTAACTTACGAGGGTGGACTGACTTGTCATGCTGCTATCGTTAGCAGAGAGCTCGGAATTCCGGCTGTTGTAGGAACGAAGGAAGCTACAAAGGTTTTGAAGGACGGCATGCTTGTGACGGTAGACGGAGACAGAGG
>NZ_WANY01000045.1:0-3016 GCF_015521575.1 Ferroglobus sp. | reverse complement strand
GATGTAGATGGAGAAAGCTCCCCAAGCCATGAGGCTTATTGGAACGAGGGCGTAGGAGAAGTTTATGAACACTCTCTTGAAGGACACGTCTCTTCCCGAGAGTATCTTTGAAAGGTATGCGAAGGCAGCAAACAACGCCGGAGCTATGACGAGGGTTGAAATCAAGATTATTCCTAAGAATGTCAAGTAGTTCTGCAACGAGAACGCTTCAATTAGCAGATTCGTCTTCTTGTCGAAGGGTACGTGGACAGCTTTACCAATCAGCGGAGCGACCTTTCCGCCAAGAACATTGGAAACTTCTCTCAGCCACGGATACGCTCCTGCGAACACTATAGCATAGAGGATCGCTAACGTAGCCATTATGAACGTCTTGTAAGCTTCATCAAGACCCCTCTTCTTTATTCCGTACCAAGGATCAACAAAGAGATCTTCTCCTCCTATTCTGAAGTTAACGGCTATGTTGTCAAAGGGGCAGGTCTTGATACACTCTGTACATAAGCCACAGTAGGCGTTCCTGTTTAAGTTCCCCGGATACTCGAACCACGGGCATCCGTATCCCTTATCGTTTCCTCTTATACAGTCCTTGTAGCCGACATGCTTTATGCAGGTCTCTCTGTTTTTCACTCTAAGTTCGAGGGTTGAGAACATCGAATAGAGCCCAATGAATCCTGAAACCGGACAGATGTATCTGCAAAATGCTCTTCCTCTGAAAATCAAGAATATTATTATTGGCAATATTATGACGAGGATTACCAGCAAAACCCCTGAAACCCACGGTCTCGTGACGAGAATTCCTATGAAGCTGGAAACCATTAAGAATGAAGCGTTCTGAAGCCATATGTTGTCGAACTTCTTTGGCCACCTTTTTCCAAGTCCTATAGGCTTGTGTCTAACTCCGACAAACGTTCCTCGCTGAAGCCATTCTCCTATCGCTGGAATCGGGCAAACCTGACACCATATCCTCCCTCCGAAGGGCACGAGGATAAGCATTAACGCTGCCCACCAGACTATCCACATTATCAGAATTGTTAGGTTGCTGTTACCCACCGGACTGCCGAAGAAGGCTGCGTAGATCAAAGCAACGAAGATTAGGAAGTTCGGGAATATAGCTATGAACTGGTACGCTCGCAGTTTGAAGAGCCATCGGATTATCGGTATTCTAAGCAAATCGTATCTGAAGAAGTACTTAGCTTCTTCCTTAGCTGTTGCATCCTTAACTTCTTCACTAACTTCCGCCAACTCCTATCACCTCCTCGCTATATAATATCCGGTCACCGCTATCCCCAGAATTATTGCGAAAAGAGAGATTCCTCTTTCTGGATTGTTTGGTTTCACTATCAGTTTCCCCGTCATGAACGGATGGTAGGGTCCGCAGGTAACGTTGCATCTGAAAGTGAATACTCCCGGCTTGTCAGCCACGAACTTTATCACTTTCTCCCTTGGCCACCCTTCTTTTGTTATTATCGCTGTACCTATATCGTAACCTTCAATGAAAAGACCATGAGAGACATCAGCAGACCTCAATCGAATAATTACAGTGTCTCCCTGATTTACTTCTATCACCGAAGGATCGAACTCCCATTGCTTTGCGATTACTATGAACTCCTTTGTCGTGCCTTTTGGACTTGTACCTTGTGCGCTGGATATCGTTAGCGCTGAAATTCCCAGCACCACCAGCGCAAGCAGAATTACTCTTGCTCTCATCTCAACACCACCGTTTATTTTCTTACAATTTTGCCTTAATATCTGTAAAAAACTAACACCTAAAATGTTAGGAGTCTTGGACAATCTAAAATTTTTGGATATTATAATAATTGATAAACTCTTTTAGAATATAACCGTAGCTTTAGATCTCGCACTATTGTTATATTGATGGTTGGTATCGTCCTTTTTAATTATTCGTCTATTTAATGTTAGTCGATGTTTTAAGATAGTACCTCGAAATAGTCATATAATCATGATAACAACTCAGGGTTCGTTAAATTTTTTAGGGAACACAAGAAAAGCTCTTGGCTTTCAATCGCTAAAATGTTAGGGTATCATTTTTTATTGTTACATTCGTTAATTCAAATATATAACTGGTTTTGGTGGTGCGAGCCATGGCGGAGGAGAAAAATGCGAGGAAGAACAGCAAGAAAAACAATAAAAACGAGGGAACTAAATTGACAAGAAGAGAATTTCTGAGCTTTGGAGGAGGTTTTATTGCTGGATTTGCCGTCGGAGCCGGAATTTCGAGGCTTGGTGGTGGAGGAGCAGCTCCGGCAGCTCCAGCCTCTTTTGCTGAGATAATGGAGCAGAGGGGTCTGACTCAACAAGATGCTATTGCCGCTTTGAAAACCTACACTCCCGGAGGAAAGTACGACGAGTTCATAATGTTTGCCTCCGGCGGGCATTCTGGGCAAGTGCTCGTTATTGGTGTTCCAAGCATGAGACTGTATAAAGTAATAGCAGTATTCACTCCAGAGCCTTGGCAGGGATACGGATACGGTTTGAAAGAAACTCACGAGGTTTTAAAAGGTGGTTACAACGGAATTCGACCGTTGAGCTGGGGAGACGTGCACCATCCGGAGATAAGCAGAACAAATGCCGAGTTCGATGGAGAATGGTTGTTCGTAAACGATAAAGCAAATGGTAGAGCTGCTGTTGTTAGTCTCAAGGATTTTGAGACGAAGCAAATAATAAAAGTCCCGAACACCCAAACTGTCCACGGAGGTTGCTTTGCCACACCCAACACTGAATATGTCGCTATTGTTAGCCAGTACGCAACGCCGTGGGATCCAGAAAAGGGAGGGTACATCCCGGGAGAGACATATGTTGAATTGACAGAAGAGAACTACAAAAAGTACTTCAGAGGCACGTATACGTTCTTGGCTTTCGACAGGAAGAGGGGAAGATTCGATCTTTCAAGAAGCTTCCAGATCGAACTTCCTCCATACACGCAGGATCTTGTGGCTGTTGGCTGGGGTCCGAGCGATGGTTTGGCTTTCTGCAACTCCTTCAACACGGAGTTGGCTGT